>JAHFAP010000042.1:0-11124 GCA_023250495.1 Deltaproteobacteria bacterium
GGACCTCATAGTGAACGATGACTCCGGAACTGTCCTGCACCAGTTGCAACGTGCGCCCAAACTCCACGGGCCGGTTGAGCTTGCCCTTACAGATGGCACGCGCACAGGCGTCATGGAAGGAAACGATCCTCTCCGGTATCGACTTCTTTCCCTGAAGCTTCTCATCGGTCTGGCTCAAAACTCTCTCGGCCAACTCAATTTGCTCCAAAAACTTCTGCTTGAGCTTGGTTGGCCGATCCGATGCCGAAGCGCAAAGCAGCTTAAAAACCTGGCGGCTCTCCTCCACGGTATGCTTGGTCAGCTTGGCCACAGCTTTAAGAATTTCCCGTCCCTTTTCCTTGCGCGCCTTGGGTTTCGCCCTTGCCGTCTGACTCCAAGCAAAAAGCGCCCGCTTGGTGGCACGCACGTGGCTCGTGATCCTGTTGCCCAAAGAGGCTGCCGTGCGGGTAAGCGTCTTGACCGCCTGGTGCAAAACGCCCACGTCATTGGGGTAACTGATGTGAGCTTCGAGCGTGGTGGAATCGATGCGAATGCGGCGCGGCTTAATCGACCGGGTTTTAATCAACGACCTCACCAGCTCCTGATTCAGCTTGGCCATCCGCTCTTCGCCGAATCTCTGGTTGAGCTTGATCAAAGTGGTCGAGTCGGGCACCGCATCCATCAGCGACAGATGGCAGAAATAACGCCACGGAAGTCTCTCGCGCACTTCCCGCTCCACTTCTTCGTAGCTCAGACCCCAGCGAAACTTCAGATACATCATCCGAAGATAAATCCCTACCGGGGTGCCCGGACGGCCCAAGCTCTCATCGAAAACCTCCTCGAAAGGCTTGAGCAGTTTGGACTGACGGAGAAGCTCATCGGCTTTCCTAAGCTCCTCATCCAGTTCATACAGAGAGGGGTCGATAAAGCCGTCGCCAAAACCGAACTGCTGAGCTATGGGTGTGCGCATAGCCTTATTTGTACCACGAGTCCCTAGAGATGACCTAGAAAAAAACTTTTTCAGTGAGAACTAGTTAGGCTGCCACTACACTTCACACTGGAACTCAGACCGAGATGGTTAAGAAAAGCAGCGTTCAACCTTATCGTACCGAAGAGATTCCGCGCAAGTTCCTCATTGATGAAGTGAGGAGAATTGCAAAGTTGCTCGTCAAGATCCCGACGATGAAGGAGTTTGACGCACATAGCCAAATTGGTAAGGCGGTTACCTGTGAGAAGAAGTTTCATGGCTGGAACAACTTCTTAATTGCAGCGGGTTTTGAGCCTGGTTCATCCCGTCAGTTAATTTCAAGTGACGATTTGAAAAGTGAATTTGTGCGCATTGCTTCGATGCTGGGACGTACACCCACAACTGACGATTTCAGTGAAAACAAGAGAGTTGGAAGTACATCCACCGTTGCAGCCAGATTTGGAGATGGCAACTGGGATAAGGCTTGCAGAGTTTTGGGTTTCTCTCCGCCCAAAAAGTCCAAGCCGCCTAAAATGGGCGGCTGGAATAAGGGAATCAAACTTGCCAAAGTGAATCTTGATCAGCTTCGTCACTTCTATGAGGCCGAAGGCATGTCAATGGGTTCAATTGCAGCAAAACTCGGTGTAGGCATAGGCACAGTGAGACGTCGGATGGATGAGGCAGGAATTATTGTTCGCAGGCATCATTACACACAACCCGTGCAAACATTGCCCGAAACGCTGCTTTACCACGAATTGGAAAAACAAAGAATACCGTTTATGAAACAACAACCGATTGACGGCTTTTATGTGGTCGATGCATTAGTGCCAGGTGCAAGAATAGTCATTGAAGTCGACGGAGACTATTGGCACAGGCAAACAGACCCTAACATTGCACGAAGAGACCAAAAGAAGACAAAATATCTTGAATCACGCGGATATATCGTGTTCAGGTTCACCGAATCGGAACTAAAAGCCGATGTCTCCAAATGTGTCGACAAGGTATCTGCTCTCTGGAGAGATTACAAACGTTGAACGGTGTCGGCCTAACCCGTCGCTTCAGAGCGACGGCTGAGCTTTAACGTTGAGGCTTTAGGAAAACCTCAGAATTTTGAATTTTCGCCTCAAGAGGCTCTTTGCTTTCAAGGGCCAATTTTTCCGAAGGAGACTTTTTCTACAGCCGCGTTAAGGTCTCAACAAAATTTTCCGGGTGCCCGGTCTCGCTGCGTGGGCGACGGCACCCAGCCCTTCGCTCAACGGATAAACCTTTTCAATCATCGGCGTGACTGAGATCTTTTTTTGCGCGAGGGCGTCGAGGGCCGGAGGGAAAAGGCCGCAGCGGGAACCGACAACGTTTATCTCGTTGATCACAAGAGGCGCAAGCGAAAGCTTGTGCTCCTCAGCGACGGTGCTCTTCAAAACCAGAGTGCCGCGCGGGCGCACGGCGCTGAGCGCCATCTCGAGGCCGGAAGTCGAGCCGGTCGCCTCGACAACGATATCCGCCAACTGAGGCCGCCAGTCGGAGAGCAAAACCGTGCGGATACCAAGCTTCTTCACCAGTCCAAGTTTGCTTGGATGTCTTCCGATCAAGGTCACGCGCGCGCCAGTGAGTGCGAGGACCTGAGCGCACAGGAGCCCGAGCTTGCCGTCGCCGAAGACCAGAACTTCGCGGGTGAAGTCGATCTCTACCTGCTCCAGGATTTCAAACGCCGCAGCCAGCGGCTCGGTGAAAACCGCTTCTTCATCGGAGACGTTCTCCGTAACCACGTGAAGATTTCGAACGGGCACAGCCACGACCTCGGCAAAGCAGCCGTCGGCGCCGAGAATGCCCATGACCTGGCGCTTCGGACAATGGCGGCCCAGGTCGTGCTTGCAGAACTCACAGTCCCCACATGCGAAATTGATTTCGCCCACGACGCGCTTCCCCGCGAAGGCGGGGACCCCTTCCACCACCTCGCCGACGAACTCGTGGCCGGGCACGCCGCGAAATCCCATGTAGCCTTTAAGGATTTGTAAATCCGTTGAGCAGATGCCGGCGAAGTGAACGCGAACGAGAGCTTGATCGCGGGTTAATTCGGGAGACGGATAGGACGCTTTGAGTCTGAGATTATGGCCGTCCCAATGGAGCGCCTTCATGTTTTTCCGAACCTCCTCGCCCTCCTTCGGAGGGAGAGGATTAGAGGTGAGTGTGGCGCAGGCGACCGACTTCACCCTCACCCTAGCCCTCTCCCGCAAGCGGGAGAGGGAACGTATAAGAATATCTCGGCTTACAGGTCGTGCCTACCGCGACCACTTCGTCCATAGTTTCGGCAACTGCTCGCCATCGACGTAGAGCGTAGCGTCCCGCTCTTGAAAGAAACAGACGAAGCCTTTGATCTTAGGACATTCGGGAATCGGGTCGAGATAACTCCAGGCGAGATCCGGAAAAATTCTGTCTCCGATTTGCACCGACCAGTAGGAGGCCGGCCCCTTATAAGGACAACGGGACTGGGTCGCGCTCGGAACCAACAGCTCCATTCGAATGTCTTCCTGAGGAATGTAGTAGCGAACCGGATGGTTGGTCTCGAAAAGCAAGCGCGGCCAGCGCGTATCCGCGACGGTTTCGCCGTCGATAACGACGCGGACATGCCGCGAGCTTTGCAGCACATCGACCCGTTTGTACGGATCGCGCGGATGGACGAAGATCTCTTCTTCCTCTTCGTGCCACGCGTCCATCGGGGTCCATTGAAAGGCCATGTAGCCCTTGATGGCCAAACAAACGGCAGGCGGATCGAGATAACTCCAGGCCGCATTCTCGGCGACCTTTTGCCCGACACGAATCGTCCAATAGGAAGCAGCGCCTTTGTAGGGACATTGGGTTCGATGGCTCGTTGGACGCATCAGCTCCATGCGGACATCTCTGCTCGGAAAATAATAGACCGGCAGGCACTTCGTCTCGCGCAGCAGCATAACATGCTTGCTGTCGGCGACGGTCTCTCCGCCGAAGGCCACGTGGACGCGACGCGGACTTTCCTCGATGTGAATCCAATGATCTGAAGCCGTGCCTACGGAACCCTTCGGCCACTCGGGAACCATCGCTCCCTCACCGAGCACGGTTTCAAGCGGTCTTACGCGGTCAGACATGGTGAGCCCTCTTGGGGGAGGAAAGAATCCGAAAACCGTCCATTGAGTAAGTCATCTGAGCCTTTCGCACCCTGTCATCCTGAGCAAAAGCGAAGGATCTCGATGACTCCGCTGAGATTCTTCGGCTGCGCCTCAGAATGACAACTTCGCTGCGCCTGGGGGCAACATATTCCCAGCATCATCGGACGACGCACTAAAGATTCTCTTTCCGAAGCTCTTGACCTCGAGCAACCGCTACAGCGGTCTTCGCCAGCTTCACGGGACTGGGACGATCGGAGGCGCTGCCGTCGCCGGTGTAGATCCACCGGATCGTCCCGGCGCGATCCACGACAAAAGTGACAGGGTGGGAGATCAGACCGGCCCAGTGGCCTTCATTCGCGACGCCGACTGCGCGGATCAACTCCGCGTGAGGATCACAGAGGAGACGCAAAGGATAGGGCTCCAGCGGGATGTGGGGCCGATCCTCCTGACAGTCGCGCGTCACGCGCTCTCTGAGTTTTCTTCCCTCTTCCGGAGGCTCGACGCTTACTCCGACGATCTGGATCTTGTCGGGAACGTATCTTTCAGATTCGTAAACGAAGGCCGTCACCTGGGCCCTACACCAGGGTCACCAACGTCCGCGATAGAAAAAAACGACCGTCGCCCGCGCCAGAGAAAAGATCCGAGGGAACTCGACGCCTTCGCCGTCGATGTCCGTAAGTCTTACGGCAGGGAATTTTTGATTGAGCTCAAGGCTCGTCATCTTATCCCCTCAAACCTTCACCTCAAACTCTTGACCGTTGTGAACGAGCCTGCCGGATACCGGGACCGGAGTTCTGATCGAGTTGACGGTGTGGCAGCCCTTTTCAATCATCTCCACGAGTCGTCTCACCTTCTCGGACGACGCCGGGCTCTTGACGCTCAACACGTAGGTCACACCCCGGCACGCGGGAGAGACATCGGCCAATCCCAGCTTTCCCCGCGTGTCGTAGCTCATGCGGATATCCATTTCCGCATCGTCGATCTGAACGTCCAGTTCCGACGCGTACCGCGTCAGTTGGCTGAACATTCAAAATCCCACCGCGGCGACGAAGTACTGGAGCGGCGATGGCGCCTTGCCTCCACCCTTCCGGGACTTCGCCTCATCGCAAAGGATCGTGTACTCCCCTACCCGCGCCTCTTTAAGTTGATCCTCGATCAGACGGATCACCGCGCGCTGCTGCAGAATGTAACCTTCAGGTCCAGCCTTGGCCCGCTCACGCTGCTCCTTGGTGACCTCTCTGAACTTGTCGAGATCAATTCTGCCTGCTGGCTTGCTCATACCTCATCCTCCCCTCAACGCCGCCAGGACCTTCTCCGCGGTGATGGGCAGAGAGTTGATCCTCACTCCCACGGCGTCCTCGACCGCGTTGGCGATGGCGGCCGCCACGGGAATATTGGAGGTCTCGCCGATCGGCATGCTGCTGTACGGCCCGGCGCCCTTCGGCGTCTCCCTCACAGAGGTCTTGAATACAGGGACATCTTTGATCGTGGGAATTTTGTAATCGCCGAAGTGGGTCGTCGTCACCTTCCCATCAGAGATCATCAGATGCTCCATCAAGGCATAACCTACGCCCATGATGGCCCCGCCTTCGATTTGGCCTTGGTGCATGAGCGGATTGAGAACCGTCCCCGTGTTGTGCGCGGAGGTGAATTTTCTCAGCTTCACCTGCCCCGTCTCCGGATCGACCTCCACTTCCGCGACCTGAGCGCACATCGAGGCCTCGTGGACCTTGGAGGTGTCGCTGTAGCGATCCTCGACCACGATGGGCGATCCTTTGGCCTTGACTAGATCGGCGAAGGTCAGACGCCGTCCTGCGCGTTTGTGCAGCACGCCGCCTTTGGAGAGGACGAGCTGGTCCGGAGTCGTCCCCATCTGCTCGGCCGCCGCTTGCTTGATCGCTTCGACGGCCTTGATCGCCGCCTGGTAACCCGCATTGCCATAAACTCGCGTCGCGCGACTCGCGCCGACGCCGGTGTCCTGCTTGCCGCTTTTCGTATCCAGGATCTCGACCCGGATCTGGCTCAAAGGAACCTGCAGTTCCTCTCCGACGATTTCGCATAGGAGGGTGTAGGTCCCGGCGCCCTGGTCCAGCATCGCCGAAGAGACCGTGATCATTCCTTGCGCGTCGACCTTGATCCCTACGGTGCCCGAGCCTCCGTTGGGAAGCCACTGAACCAAGGCCACTCCGCGGCCAACGTTCTTCGGCTTGGGCTTGTAATAGCCGGCCTCCTTCAGCGCGCGCTGCAGCGTCTCCTCGGTCTTGATATAGTCGACCCTCTCACCGGTCGGATCCTGGTCGCCGTCGTGCATTAAATTCTTCTGCCTGAACTTGATCCGGTCCATCCCAAGCTTCTTCGCGATTAGATCCAACTGGCTTTCGTTGGCAAAAAAGCCCTGCGGATCTCCCGGCGAGCGCATGTGACCGCACGGGATCTTGTTCGTATAGACCATGTGCTCCTCGATAAACACATGAGGGATGTTGTAGGGCCCGGCGCAAGCATGGGGACCGTTCAGAAACGCGTTCGGCTTGAAAGCGCCGTACGCCCCGCTGTCGAAAACAAATTCCATGTGGTGGGCGACAATCGTCCCGTCTTTCTTGACGCCGGTCCTGACCTTGATGACGGCGGCGTGCCTGGGGTTGCCGGCGACAAATTCTTCGTCGTAATCCATCACCATCTTCACCGGCCGGCCGCTCTTCTTCGACAGAAAATAGACGACCCCGATATCCATGAAGTCGCCTTTGCCGCCGAAATCTCCGCCGATATAGCAGGGGTGGATCAGCAGCTTTTCCGGAGGAATTCGAATCGCGTTCGCGACCTGCTCTCTGATGGCGTAAGGGACCTTGCTGCAGGCCCAGATCTCAGCCGAGCCGTCCTGAGCTGTCTTGACAACGCACGAGTGCGGCTCGATGTACGCGTGATGGACCTGATTGGTATGGAAGGTATTCTCGACGACGATGTCCGCCTGCTGAAAGCCGGTCTGAATATCTCCTTTCTTCCACGTTACATAGATAAAGTCGTTGCTCGGCGCCGGCAGCTTGTTGGGCAGACCTTTATAATTCTGCACATCCGGGTGAAGAATCGGCGCGGTTGGCTCCATGGCCTTGAGGGGATCCAGCACCGGCTCCCGCTCTTCGTATTCCACGTCGATGAGATTCAGCGCCTCCTCGGCGATCAGCTCGTCATCCGCCGCAACCGCGGCGACTTTTTCACCGATGAATCGCACCACGCCGTCCGCGAGCAGGGGCATATCGTAAAGCTTTCTGCCGATCTTGAGTCCCGCGACGTCTTCTCCGCTGACCACCGCCCTGACGCCGGGCAGCTGCAAGGCGCGGCTCACGTCGATGCGCTTGATCCGTCCATAGGAAATGGAACTTCGCAGAACTTTGCCCCAAAGCATTCCCGGAAGAGTCACATCAGCCGCATAGACTGCCTTGCCGGTCACTTTGCATTCGCCTTCGACCCTGGGGGTCGGATTGCCTACGACTTTTTTTTGCGCCATCTCGTCACCTCTTCATTCTGTTTTTTCGCCTTGGATCACTCCGCCTCGACCAGCCCGAAGTTCTGGGCCGGCCGAAGCGGAGTAGCGTATTGGCTCCCCGGGAGGGACTCGAACCCCCGACCAAGTGGTTACAAGTGCCCCTGACATTTCTGCCAGGCTTGGACTATCTCTTCATCCTTCTCGGTTTCGGAGAAGGATGTCGGGCGCTATTGAGGTTTTATTGGACAGGGTCCTCAACCTCTAGTCTCTGCACGTTCCTGCCTACCCATTCCCCATTCGGCAGGCTTCGCTCAGGATTCCCATACAGGAGAACAGGACCATCCTGCTTAGGGTTCCCTGAATTCACCCGATTTTTCAATCTGCCTTACGGCAGAAAGCTGCAACTAAAAAAGGTCACAGCCACCTGCTCTACTGGCTGAGCTACCGGGGAAACAATTGTTGAACTTGTTTTAATTACCACACGGGACGCTCAAATTCCAGGCGATTCCGATCCCAAGGCCCTAAGCTCCTCCAGCATCTTCTGCTGATGCGTGGCCGGCCAGTAGATGCGCTGACACTTGCGGCAGAACGAAAACTTCTCCTGAGTGGCAAAGACGTAGGGCGGCACTTTGCCCTCTACATCGCCTTTCGCGATTGGCTCGAACAGGGAATTGCACTCGACGCAGCGCGTAAAGGCATCTTTCAAGAGATCCAGGCCGCAGGCTTCGGCCACCTGCCTGAGCTGCGCGCGAAAATCGTTGCTCTGTATGAAAAGGTAAGGCGGCGGATTCTTCTTGCCGATCCCGCGGTCGCGCGTGAGAATGAGCCGGCCTTCTCGCCGCGCGGCGCGCATCAGCCCCGCTCCCGACAGCTCGGGACCGTAGGTCACATCCTGCCCGATGATGCGGAGCCACCTGGCGAGCCGCCCCAACATCTTGTCGGCGACGAATTGCATTCTCTCCGCTCCTCTTTCCGCCCGTAATAGTATATAATCTTTGCAAGATGAATTTGAAGAGAGCCGTGGGGATCGCCATCGTTCTCTTCTGGTGCTTCATGAACGTCCTTCTGGTGAAGCGCCAGCTCGCGGCCCCGCCTCCGCCGGTCACCCTCTCCACCGTGAGCGCGATCACCGAGCCGCTGGAAGAATGGTGGGGGGTTTATTTCCACGGCGAAAAGATCGGCTACTCAAGTCAAAAAATAACCCCGCAGTCCGGCGGATACGGAGTGCAAAGCGCTTCGCTTCTGCGCCTCGATCTGCTTGGGACAACGCAAACCGTCACGAGCCGGCTGGAGATGAGCGCGGATTCCGAGTGGGCCATGAAGCGGTTCGATTTCGCACTCGATTCCAACAACATCCGCTTCAATGCCCGGGGAGAACTCGCCAGCGGCAAGCTCCGCCTGCAAATATATTCCGCCGGCGAGCGGACGGAGACGGAGATCGCCATGCGCCAGCCGCCCTACCTGCTCGCGGTCCTCAAGCCTTACATCGTCACTCAAGATCTCGAACCCGGGAAGGAGCACCTCTTTCCGACTTTCGATCCTGCAACGCTCTCGCAGCAGCTCACGTCCGTTACCATCGAGGGGCGCGAGGTAATCCAAATCGCCGGACGAATGGAGCCGGCGATCCGCCTGCGCCAACAGTTCAAAGGGATCTCGGTGATCTCTTGGGTCGACGGCAAAGGCAGAACGCTCAAGGAAGAAAGTCCCACCGGACTCTCGCTGGTCAAACAGAGAGCCGACGAGGCCACGGTCATTCCCGGAGCCAGGTCCCTCTCTATCGACCTCCTCGCGCAAACCGCGGTGCCTGTGGCGACTCCGATTCGGGATCCGGGGCGCAAGGAATTTCTCAGACTGCGGCTCTCCGGTTTTGATCTCAGCCACTTCGCGCTCGATGGCGGCCGCCAACGGCTGGATGGAGATAATTTGGAGATCAGGCGCGAAGATCTGGACAGCGTCCACTCTTATGCGCTCCCCGCAAATAAACAGAGGTTCGCCTCTTATCTTCAGTCCACGCCCTTTCTTCAGAGCGACCACCCGCAGATCCGCGCTCTGGCCGGGAGCATCGTCAAAGGAGAAAGCGACGCCGTGAAAGCCGCTGCGCGAATCAAAGATTGGGTCTACCGCGAGCTCGCCAAGGAGCCGACCGTGAGCATCCCCAACGCTCTCGAGGTGCTCCAGACCAGAAAAGGCGACTGCAACGAGCACACGGTCCTGTTCAACGCGCTCGCGCGCGCCGCGGGCATCCCGGCGAAGACCGTGGTCGGCGTGGTCTATCTCCGCGGCGCCTTTTATTATCACGCCTGGTCCGAGGTCTGGCTGGGCGAGTGGATCTCGCTGGATTCGGTGCTGAACCAATTTCCAGCGGACGTCACGCACGTCAAATTTGTCGAAGGCGAAATCGACCGGCAGATCGACATCCTACAACTCATCGGCAACCTGAAGATAAAAGTCATAGAGGCCTCTTGAGAATTTTGGATTTTGGATTGCCGATTTTCGATTGAATCGTTCGACTGAGCTCACGACGAAGTCCAAAATCAAAAATCTAAAATCGGAAATCGACAAATGATTCACCTCGACAATCTCTCCAAGCATTACGGCAAGCTCGCGGCAGTGGACTCTCTTAACCTGGAGATCCCTGCCGGCGAGATCTTCGGCTTCCTCGGCCCCAACGGCGCCGGCAAAACCACCACGATCAAAGTCATGATGGGAATCCTCCGGGCAACGTCAGGCCGCGTTCTCCTTGGCGGATTCGACGTGGAGCTGGAGCCGCAGAAGGCCAAGGCGATCACGGGCTACGTCCCGGACCGGCCGTTTATCTATGAGAAATTGACCGGAGGCGAGTTTCTCAAATTCGTCGGCGCCCTGCATCACGTGGCGCCGGCGACGCTTGAGGAAAGAATCGCCGATCTCCTGGAGCAGTTCGAGCTCTTCGCCTGGAAGGAGGAATTGGTCGAGAGCTACTCGCATGGGATGAAGCAGCGCCTGATCCTATGCGCGGCCCTCATCCACGAGCCGAGAATCCTCATCGTCGATGAGCCGATGGTAGGAATCGACCCCAAAGGCGCGCGACAACTCAAGGACCTTTTTCTCTCTCTGGCGAAGAGCGGCGTCACGCTCTTCCTCTCGACCCATAGCGTCGGCGTCGCCGAAGAGATCTGCCACAGGGTGGGAATCATCCACAAGGGCAAGCTCATCGCCTCGGGAACGATGGCCGAGCTCAGGCGGCTGGCGAGAGTCGACGAAGGCAATCTGGAAAGCGCCTTCTTACAACTTACAGGAGACAATGTTGAATTATGAATTTTGAATTCTTAGTTAGAAATTCAAAACTCAACCCTTCGAGAACCTCAGGGTTGACCCTGAGCGCCGTCGAATGGGTCAACATTCAAAATTCAAAATTGTTTTTATGTCCTTCCTGACTTTACTTTCGCCGGTGGTCCTCTCCTGGAAAAACGAGCTTTTCCGGAGGGGCGAGAAAAAATGGCTGCGCCGCCTCTTTCTTCTGTGTCTGGCCGCAGGCTTCTGGCTCGGAACCTACTGGACGGTGAAGCGGGTGT
>JAHFAP010000042.1:11224-16761 GCA_023250495.1 Deltaproteobacteria bacterium
GTCCTCTCCTGGAAAAACGAGCTTTTCCGGAGGGGCGAGAAAAAATGGCTGCGCCGCCTCTTTCTTCTGTGTCTGGCCGCAGGCTTCTGGCTCGGAACCTACTGGACGGTGAAGCGGGTGTTGCTCTATTTCCATAGCGTCCATGGACTCGGGCCGGCTCTAGCCTTTCAGTTTTTGCTCATCATCCTGCTGACCTTTTTATCCATGCTTCTCTTCAGCAATCTCATCACCGCTCTGTCCGCGTTTTTTCTCGCGCGCGACCTCGATCTCCTGCTCTCAGCGCCCACCCCGCCCGCCGACTTTTTTGCCGCGCGCCTTACCACCACGACGGTCAACTCTTCCTGGATGGTGCTCTTCTTCAGTCTGCCGATATTGCTCGCGTATGACTCCGTGTTCCGTGGCGGCGCGCTTTTCTACCTCTGGGTCGGCCTCGTCCTGCCGCTTTTTCTCGTCATCCCCGCGGCCATAGGAGTCCTCGCCACCCACCTGCTGGTGTACTTTCTTCCGGCGCGCAGAATCCGCGACATCCTCTTCTTCATCGGCCTGTTCGCATTTATCATCTTGTATTTCCTGTTCCGCTTCTCCCAACCGGAACAGCTGGTTCATCCGGAGAGCTTCGGCTTTTTTCTCCAGTACCTCGCCGCCATGGAGACTCCCTCGTCGCCGTATCTGCCCAGCAGTTGGTCGGCCGAGATTCTGGGCGCGGCCCTGTTCAAGAGACCGGCGGAGCTGTGGTTCCTTTATCCATTGCTCGCGAGCTACGCGCTGTTCCTCCCGTGGGTCGGAGGCTGGCTCTCCTCTCTCGTCCATCTGGCGGCGTGGTCGAAGGCGCAGGAGTCCAGGCAGGGCCGGCGCAAAACTCCCCTGCTCGACGCGATTCTCAATCTGGCGACGCGCCCCTTCCCGGAAACCGCAAGGGCTATCGCGGTCAAGGACATCAAGAGTTTCTTGCGGGACACCACGCAGTGGTCGCAGCTTTTTCTCCTGGTCGCTCTGATCGTGGTCTATCTCTACAACTTCACGGTCCTGCCGCTCGACCGCTCGCCGATTCCGGCCGCCACGCTGCGCACCTTGGTCTCCTTCGCCAACCTCGCGCTCGCCGGCTTCGTCCTGAGCGCGGTCGCGGTCCGATTCGCCTTTCCCGCGGTAAGCCTGGAAGGAAAGGCCCTGTGGATACTCCAGACATCTCCCATCGCCCTTCGCTCCCTTCTGCGGAGCAAGTTCTGGTTGAACCTCATCCCGCTGCTCTTGCTGGGCGAGCTGCTGATTTTTCTCAGCAATAAACTTCTGCGCGTCCCGGACTGGATGATGATTCTTTCTCTCGTCACCGTCTTCCTGATGACCTTCGGCATCACCGCGATCGGCGTAGGCGTCGGCGCGATCCACCCGAAATTCGACTACGATCACGCGGCGCAAATCCCGACCAGCTTCGGCGGCGTCACGTCCATGATCTTCAGCGTCGCCTTCGTCGGGCTTTGCGTGATGATCGAGGCCTGGCCCGTGTACCTGTTCACCGTGCGTGGGCTGAATCCGTCCGCCGCACAGCCGAGCCTCTGGCTCCTCGCCCCTTCGGTCGCGCTCGTCCTTGCGCTCACCGCCGTCGCGGTGACGACGCCGATAAAATTGGGTTTAAAAAGCTTGGAGAGTATGAGAGATTAGTGATGGATCATTTTTGCTAGAGATCCTTCACTTCGTTCAGGATGATAAGTCTCTCCCGTGTCATTCTGAGCGCAGCGAAGAATCTCAATCCCTTCGTATGCAGCTCGTTCACGCCATCTTCGAGCCGGCCGGCGACGGCCCGCACCCCACCATCCTCGCGCTGCACGGCTGGGGCGCCAACGCCCAGGATCTGCTCGGCCTGGCGCCTCACCTATGCGACAGCCGCTTTCTGGTGATCTGCCCGCAGGGACCGTTGGAAGTCCCGCTCGGACCGAGGGCCGTCGGATACGGCTGGTTTCCGCTTACTATGGGAGGCCCGGCCAACGTGCCGGCCATTCTTTCAGCCAGAGATCAGTTGCGCGCTTTTCTCGACTCGGCTCTGCAGCGCTACCCGATCGACCGGAGAAAGACCATCGTGCTCGGCTTCAGTCAGGGCGGGGTCCTGTCTTACGGCCTCGCGCTTGGCCAGCCCGAGCGCTTTGCCGCCGTTGCCGTTCTCAGCTCGTGGCTGCCGGAGGAACTCATGGCCGTCTTCTCAACCAAGGAGACAAACGGTCTTCCGCCCACACTGGTCCAACACGGCTCGGCCGATGACTTGATCCAGGTGGAGCGCGCGAGAGAATCGGTCGAGACCTTGCGCACCCTCCGCGCGCCGGTCACCTACCGCGAATACGACATGGGTCACGAGATCAGCGCGCAGAGCCTCGCCGATCTTTCCGCCTGGCTGGAGGAAAAGGTTCTCTCACCGATCATCGTCGCAGCGTAACCGGAGCGATCTTATGAAGTTCGGAGTGATTTTCCCGCAGACTGAAATCGGGCCCGACCCGTCGGCGGTTCGAGACTTCGCGCAGGCGGCGGAAGGGCTCGGCTACGACCATATCATTCCCTACGATCACGTCGTCGGAGCGGATCCCGCGAGCAGGCCCGGATGGAATCCACCGTATACTTACAAGGACATGTTTCATGAGCCGTTCGTCTTGTTCGGTTATCTGGCCGCCGTTACAAACAGCATCGGCCTGGTCAGCGGAGTCGTGATACTCCCGCAGAGACAAACCGTGCTCGTCGCCAAACAGGCCGCGGCCGTGGACGTGTTGAGCGGAGGCCGCCTCCGTTTGGGGATCGGCATCGGCTGGAACGCTGTGGAGTACGAAGCGCTCGGCGAAAATTTCAAAAACCGGGGCCGCCGCTCGGAGGAGCAGATCGAGGTTCTACGAGCGCTCTGGACAAAAGAGCTGGTAACTTTCAAGGGCAGATGGCACAAGATCACCGATGCCGGGATTAACCCGCTGCCGATTCAGAGGCCCATCCCGATCTGGTTCGGCGGCAGCGCGGAGCTGTTGCTCCGAAGAGTCGCCCGCCTCGGCGACGGCTGGTTTCCGCTGATCGAGCCGGGCGACAAGGTGCGGGCAATGATCGAAAAAATCCGCGCCTACGCGAAAGAGGCCGGACGCGATCCTTCAGCGATCGGCATCGAGGGACGCGTGGCTATCGCTGCCGGATCTCCAGAGCAGTGGATCAAAGCAATCTCTCAATGGAAGGAGCTGGGAGCGACGCACCTGTCGGTGAACACCATGAAAGCCGGTCTATCCGGTCCCTCAGCCCACATCGACGCTATACGGCGCTTTAAGGAAGCGATCACTAACATCTGAGCTCCGAGCTTGCAGTTTTTTCGCCAGCTCGCGTACACTCTCGAACGGATCTCTCCCGCCCTGGACGGATTCTTTGATCGCCTCGACCGATCGAGCCAAATCCTTCCCCTCCACCTGATAGACCGACTCGAACAGCTCCAGGCTCTTGAGATAGAGAAGGTAATGGGCGACCACCGCGTTGTTGACTTTCATCCGGCTGAAAGCGCCGAAGCGATGTCGAGGCCGGTCGCTGGTCTGCTGCGACCATTCGCTTTGGCTGCGCGAAAAGATCTCTTCCCTTAACCGCAGTTTCTCTTCCTCGGGCAGATCTTTCGCATAAAGCTCCCGCAGAGAGCCAGCCACGCCACCGATGAAACGGGAAAACTCGAGCTGCTCTTCCCACGCCTGAACGGCCCTCAGATGCTCGGCGCTTCCCTCTCCGTAACGGTCGCGGAAAAAAAGAATCGCCGCCCTGCTGCCGACGAAGTTCGCCAGGCTCTCATTGAAATCTCCGGCGCCGCCGACGTAAAGCGTATTGTGAAACAGCTCGTGAAAGATGACTTCGGCCAGAGTCACCTGGTCATATTTCAGCAGGTGCGCGAGCAGAGGATCGTCGAACCAGCCGAGAGTGCTAAAGGCGGGAGAGGTTCGAACATAGGTGTCGTATCCCTCCTCGTCGAAGCTCTTGGCCTCGGCAAGCGCGTCTTCCTCGGAAAAAAAACCTTTGTAGGGGACCCGGCCGACGAAGAGAAACCACCAAGTGTACGGGCGGAGGTCGGTTTTCGGCACCGCCATGAGCACGTAGGAAAGATTCGGGCGGTCGACGAAGGAGTAGGAGGCATAGCTTCCTTTGACTCTGAGTTTCAGTTGGTCGCGGGCATAATCGCGCACTTCGAGCACCAGTTTTAATTTTTCACGGCTCTCAGGGTCGAGATCCGGCTTTTGCAGAACCGTCTCGATCGGCTCCCGCCGCCAGAGAATTTTGCCCTCCTCATACGCGGCCTGGAGGATATAGAGGGAAAAGCAACCGGAAAGGAAGAAGATGCTGAGTAGGAAGATAGCAAACAGCAATCTTACGTTGGACGACGTGAAGCTTCTCACAATGAGGTATTCCTTTCTTCTACTTACCATAAAAAGAACCGTTGGAAAAATGCCGAGACGCGCCGTAAGGTGAGCCCGCGCTTACCCAGAAAAAGCGCTTGACCCCGGTCGCCATTTTGGAGTATGGATTCCGCAAATGCCTCCAATTGACTCGCTGAAACTGTAGCCGGCAAAGGCTGACAATAGTGCAGTGTTTGTCAGGTCAGGTTTTTTTGTTGTTAAGGGGTGAAAAAGATTAAAGGATTGCCCATAATTATGAAATCGTTGATTGGGATAGGCTGACCGACTCACGTAGTAGTTAGCTATATATAAGATGGCGAAGTTCTATTTGCTTTTGATCAACGTCTTACTTCTTTTCACTTTAACGGGGTGTACTCCCATTTATACTAACGGGGGGTTTTATATTGCCGGGGTGCTGCCAGAAGTTCCCACGCCAAACTATACCATAGGTCCAGTTTCCTCGCCTGAGTTTCCTGTTCTCCTCCACAACGCGATACCTTCTACCGAAGGAAAAGTCCACATTTTTGGGCAGGTAGAGTGGTGGCTCCCCATTCGGCCCTTCACTCCTCGTTTTCTTCGTGGTGTTGCCGCGATCACAGATACATCCATTCTCTTGCTTAAATGGTATGAGCCCGAGGCGCGATTCGAAGTACTGAAGCGCTTTCCGTACTCGGAAATCGTATCGGTTTCATTAAAGGGCTTCGGACTCGCACGTTACATCCATGTCCAGCATAAAGATCTTTCGTTCGGTGATCAACATTATGGATCTGCTCAAGAAACTTCCTTCAACTTTGTTCGTGGTATTTGGCTCGATCGTGAGAAAACCGAAGCCGCCTTTGCTCTGTTGCAGAACCTAAGGGGTCAAGTCCGCTCTTAGCTCTTGAACACCTTAGCAATCTCGACTAGATGTTTTTTATGGCTCGTCCATTGCAGCAGTCGAGGGGTTCGGACGTGGATTTGTTGACAGTTTGGCTGCAACTCGACCGCAGCATAGTTGCGAAACAACTCTTCGCAAGGATTGTTTAGATATCCCTGCCAGACCCCAATCGCTTTTGTAAACGGGCAGACGCCTCCGAAGATCTATCCGGCGTGGGAAGTAAGAACTTGCTCCAGAAGCTGCCCAGGATCAAAAGAGCCGTTCACAGGAAG
>JAHFAP010000043.1 GCA_023250495.1 Deltaproteobacteria bacterium
GATAGGCCCGCCGGGTGAGATCCAAGCCGGCAAAGGCGGCGACCAGAACGAGCGGCGTCGAGCCGGGCAGGTGAAAGTTGGTAATGAGCCCGTCGATCACGCGGAACGAGTAGCCCGGGCGGATGAACAGCCGCGCAATGCCCTCATCCGCTTCGATCTCTCCCTTGCGCCGGGCGATCCATTCGAGCGCGCGCGTGGTCGTCGAGCCCACCGCGATGACCCCGGCGCCGCTTGCTTTCACCCGTTTGATCTTTTCCGCCTCGTCCCCTCGAAGCGCATATCGCTCTCCTTCCATCCGGTGATTCTCTACCCTCTCTTCACGCACAGGTTGGAAGGTCCCCGGTCCGACGTGGAGAGTTAAAAATGCCTCCACGACGCCCTTGGACGCCAACGCCTCAAGGAGCTCCGGAGTAAAATGAAACCCTGCGGTCGGTGCCGCCACCGCTCCTGGGCTCCGCGCGTAGACAGTTTGGTAGCGCTCCCAGTCGAGCGCCGCCACAGCTCGCTCATGTTGAACATAGGGCGGAATCGGCGGCTCGCCCGCTCGTTCCAGCGCCTCCATGAAATCGCCCTGGTAATGGAATTTCACGCCACAGCGCCCTCTTCCCATCTCCCCGATGATTTCGGCGTAAATCCCCGAGGGGAAAAAAATCCTGGTCCCCGCTTGCGGCCGCTTGGCCGCGTCCACGAGGGCGATCCAGAGATTGGGCCAGTGGGGGACCTGTTCCAAGAGCAGCAGCTCAACCTTTCCTCCGCTTTCCTTCTGGCCGCGAAGGCGCGCGGGGAAAACCCGCGCGTCGTTCAGCACCAGCGCGTCGCCCGCCCGCACAAAATCTCCCAAGGAAGAAAATTCTCTGTGGCATATTTCGCCGCTCTCCCTATGCACGACCATGAGCCGCGCCGCCGCGCGATCGCTGGTGGGAGTGGCCGCGATCAAAGAGCGGGGAAGCTCGTACATGAACTCTTTCAGTTCCATGCGGGCTCATGAAGGGATGAAAGGATAAAGGGATCAGGCGAGAATTCTTGAACCCTTAAACTCTGAAACCCTTCAACCCTTAAACCCTTCGGACCTAACTCTCGCTCTTCTTGATAAAGGGGCTTAACAGGTCGATAGGCACTGGAAAGATAATGGTCGAGTTTTTCTCCGACGCAATCTCTACCAGACTCTGGAGAAAACGGAGCTGCAAGGCCATGGGGTGTTTCCCAATGACCTCGGCCGCATCCGCAAGCTTCTGCGAAGCCTGGAATTCCCCGTCGGCATGGATGATCTTGGCGCGCCGCTCTCTCTCCGCCTCGGCCTGCTTGGCCATCGCGCGCTGCATCTCCTGAGGGAGATCGATCTGCTTAATGGCCACCTGCGTAACTTTGATGCCCCATGGATCCGTATGCTGTTCGATGATGGCCTGAAGGTGCGCGTTGATCTTTTCGCGCTCTGCCAGCAGCTCATCCAACGCGCACTCGCCACAGACGCTGCGGAGCGTCGTCTGGGCGAGCTGGGAGGTTGAAAAGAGGTAATTCTCCACCTCACGGACAGCCCGATTGGGATCTAATACTCTAAAGTAGAGAACTGCATTCACTTTAATAGACACATTGTCCCGCGTGATCACGTCTTGGGGCGGGATATCCAAAGTGATCAGGCGCAGATCCATACGGCTCATCTTTTCAATGATGGGAATAACATAGATGATCCCGGGACCCCTCGGCTCTACCATGCGCCCGAGCCTGAAGATCACAGCCCGTTCGTACTCTTTTATAATCTTAATCCCGCTGATCAGCAGAACAACTCCAATGACCAGAACTGTAGCTAGTGGACCGAAACCAAGCATACTTCCCTCCTTATCTCAGCTCTTGGGCTCACCCTGTGACAGTCGCTTTACCTTGAGGCACATGCCTTCAAAGCCAACCACCCGTACCTTTTCTCCTGCCGCGACCTCACCATCCCCCTCGGCGCTCCAATCCTCTCCATGAACGAAAATCCTGCCGGTGGGCTTCAGCGCCACCTTAACCTCGCCGATTTCTCCTACCAGCCCCTCTAAGCCCACAGTCGGCTTTTTCTTCTGCGACCTGAACACCAGATACCCGACGATCAACATAAAAGCGCTCAAGGTGCCCACAGCGGCGAACACAATGGAACGCTCGACGGTCAAATCCGAACTCTGGGTATCGAATAACAAAAGCGAGCCGAGCGCAAGCGAGATTGCGCCGCCGACTCCGAGAACCCCAAAGCTCGGCAGAAAGGCCTCCCCTATCAAAAGGGCGATTCCAAGCAGCATCAACAGGAGGCCCGCATAATTGAAAGGAAGAACCTGCAAGGAGGTCAATCCCAGAAGCAAACAGATGCCGCCGGCGACTCCGGGAAAGATCACGCCGGGGTGAGAAAACTCCATGTAGAGACCGAGGATCCCGGCCATCAGGAGAAGGTAGGCGATGTTCGGGTCCGCAAGGACGTTAATCACCTTCTGCTTGAGCCCCATTTCAAAACGCTCGATGCGAGCGCCCTGGAAGGAAAGCGCTTGCTCGCGGCCATCCACTTCGACTTTCTTGCCCTCGGCCTGCTTGAGCAGGTCGTCGATATCTTTCGCCACGATATCGATGACGTTCTTCTTCAAAGCCTCCTTTTCCGTGATCGAGACGCTGCGGCGCACGGCCTGGATCGCCCACTCCGTGTTCCGCCCGCGCTTTTGCGCGATCGCTTCGCTGAACGAGGCCGTGAAATTTTCGATCTTCTCGCCCATCACTCCTTTGACTTCCTGTCCGCCGCCGGCGACCGGGTGAGCGGCGCCGATGTTAGTGCCCGGCGCCATAGCCGCAACATGGGCAGCTAGCGTAATGAAGACTCCGGCGGAGCCTGCGCCTGCCCCGCTCGGCGCGACGTAAACGATGACCGGCACCGGCGCGCCGAGGATGTCCTTCACGATAGAGCGGGTGGATGTCAGCAGGCCGCCGGGCGTGTCGAGCTGAATAATCAAAGCCTTGGCGCCGTTGGTTCGCGCGCGTGAGATGCTTTCGCGGATAAAATCATCCACGGCAGGATTGATGCCTCCGTCCACCACGATGAGATCGACGCGAGGGACCGCCGGAGCTTTCGGCTGAGCGAGGACCGAGAGGCTCAGCGCGATGAGAAGCAGCGCCAGCCCGGCCCTAAGCAGAGGCGACCTTGAGTTCTTGAAGAACTTTCTTGATATCTTCCCAAACAAGTTTTTTGTCTCCCGGGTTGCGAAGCAAGTATGCCGGATGGAACGTCGGCATGAGTTTGATGCCGTGGTAGTCGTGCCAAATTCCGCGCAGGCGCGTGATGGGCTGCTTGCTCTCCAGCAACGTCTGGACCGCGAATTTGCCTAACGCAACGATGACCTTCGGCCTTATCAAGTCAATCTGCTTTTTAAGAAAGGGCTCGCACGATTCGACCTCGTCGGGCTCCGGATTGCGGTTCTCCGGCGGGCGACATTTGATCACGTTGGCGATGTAGACGTCCTCTCTCCTGAACCCCATCCCTTTGGTGATAATATCAGTCAGGAGCTGTCCCGCGCGACCCACAAATGGCTCTCCTTGCAAGTCTTCGTCTCTTCCGGGCCCTTCCCCCACGAACATAACCTGCGCCTGAGGGTTTCCGACCCCAAAAACCAAATGGGTGCGGCCGGGCCAAAGTTTGCATCGGCGGCAGTCGCCGATGGCCGCGCGCAGCTCTTCCAGTGATTTGGCCTCATAAGCGGTAGCATAGTCCGAAAAGAGATTGCCTTCCAAACCCCCCATCCAATTTGACGAAAGCGCCTCTTTCGAACCTACCTCCGCCAAACCTACATCCCCGGGGCGTCCTTTGGGCAAAACGCGGATTCCGGCGCGCGCTTTCCATTGCAAATGGCGGCGCAGCGTGGAGACGAGTTTGCTCATCTCTTCACGTTCGCCGGTCTGCGTGACCCCCTGTTTCACCGGAAGCATCTTAGCATCGTTGCTCACTGACTATCAACTAATACAAACTCATTCCCTAGTTTGTTTTAATTGCTCAAGGTAGCGAGAGCGTGACGCCCTAAAGAAAGCCTCTGCCTCGGGCCAGACGTAGTCGGGATAGGTATAAGCGAAGGGACGAAACGACCCGTCATAGTAGAGCAGCGTCGCCTCTCCGTAGATCCCCGAACTGAGATAGATCCGGTGAGCGGCGCTCTTCGTCGATGCCAGAACCACTTTGCCTGCGTCGAGGTAGCCGGGATCGATGTTGACTCTGCGCCTTGTTCTTCCCCTTTCGGCGCGCTGGTAGTTCTGCTCTACACCTTGAGTCTTGAGTTTGATCTCAGCGAGACTGTCCGGAGAGATCAACGGAGCGAAAGACAGAAAGCGCCTGAGTAGCCCGGAGCCCATTTCCCTTTCGTAATAGTCGGTCACCGACCAGGGAACCGTCTGGCTGGCGGAGTCGATGGGGCCGAAAAGCGCGCTGAGCCCACCTGCAACCGAGGGGAAGAGCTCTTCATGACAGGCGAGCAGGGCGACGAAGAGCTTGACCGGCTTGGGCTCCCTCGGCGTACCCATAGAAAAAGTTCAAATCGTTCAAACGGTTCAAGTTGTTGAACGGCTTAAACGGTTTGAACGTATTAAACGTCTCGCGAATCTACTGTTCGTTTTTCAGCGCCAAGAGATGATTGTAGATCCGATCCGCCAGCTCCTCCTTGGTCATGAGAGGAAGCGGTTGGACGTTACCCTTCCGATCCAAAATGGTGGCCACGTTAGTGTCTCCCTCAAAGCCGCTGCCTTCCGCAGTGACGTCGTTCGCCACAATCAGGTCAAGGTTCTTCTCGCGGAGCTTTTTCTTGGCGTTGGCAACCAACTCCTCGGTCTCCGCCGCAAAGCCGACAAGAATTTGTCCGTTCTTTTTCGCCCCGAGCTCTTTCAAAATATCAGGATTGGGTTTCAAATGGAGCTGAATCGGTTTCTCCCCCTTTTTCAGCTTGCGGGGAATGAACCGCTCGGGGCTGTAGTCCGCCACCGCCGCCGCCATTACGACGGCCGTGGATTGCGGAAAAGCGTCCATTACGGCCTCGCGCATTTCAGCGGCTGTCTTGACCCGAACCAGCCGGGTTCCCGCCGGAGGAGGCAGGGAGGTTGGCCCGCTGATCAGCGTCACTTCCGCGCCCCTCCTTACGCCCGCACGCGCGAGCGCATAGCCCATCTTTCCCGACGAGCGGCTGGTGAGATAGCGGACGGGGTCAATGGCTTCATGATTCGGGCCCGCGGTAATCAGCAACTTCTCACCCGCTAAGTCCTTTTTTTTTAGCAGGCCGCGAACCTGCTCCACAATCTCCTCCGGCTCGGGCAGGCGGCCTTTCCCTTCGTACCCGCAGGCCAGATAGCCCTCCGCCGGCTCCATGAAGTTATAACCAAGTCGTTTGAGCTTACGGATATTTTCCTGGAGAATCGGGTTTCCATACATGTGGACGTTCATGGATGGGGCAATCAGCACGGGAGCCCGAGTAGCCATCACGACTGTGGTGAGCAAATCGTCGGCAATCCCGGCGGCGATCTTTCCGATGATGTTGGCCGTGGCCGGGGCGATGACGAAAACTTCCGCCTGATCCGCCAGATTGATATGCCCGATTTCGGATTCTTGGGTCAGGCTGAAAATTTCTGTGGCGACTGGGTGGCCCGATAGTGTTTGGAAAGTCAAAGGGGTTACAAATTCCATGGCTTCGCGAGTCATGAGGACCTGAACGGAGAAGCCATCGCGGACAAGCAGGCGAACCAACTCCACTGCCTTATAACAGGCGATCCCGCCAGCAACACCCAGAACCACCGTATGTCCCTTTTGAGCCTCTGCCATGCTTTGAAAATAGCCAATTACAAAGGACTTTGCAAACATTTAAGAATCGGGGGAATGGCCGGGGGGCCTATATCCGTAGAAACAGCTTGACCCGGCGGGCGACTTCGTGTAAGAAGGGCTTAAAGTGTCCAAAAATCAGGAGGACGGCAAGATGGCGACGCATCATCGGTTGGTAGGTTTGTGCGGAACCTTAATCCTGTTTTTAGCTGCGGTGATCCTAAGCCTCGGCAACGCTGGGAGGGTGAGCGCTGAGGAACAGGAGATTGTAATGTTAGAACCTGCAGGCTCCGATTTGGCTGTAGCCAAGGAGGCTTCAGGAGCGCCTGAAGGCACCGCCGCCTACGCGTTAGATGAAGCTCAAGCAGCGGCAGCCGGGGAAGAGACTGAACAAGACCCCTGGGAAGGGTTCAACGAGCCGATGTTCACGTTTAACCGCCAGCTCGACCGATTCCTTATTAAGCCGATCGCCAC
Source organism: Deltaproteobacteria bacterium (assembly GCA_023250495.1). Classification (GTDB taxonomy): domain Bacteria; phylum Desulfobacterota; class Binatia; order UBA9968; family UBA9968; genus JAHFAP01. The sequence continues at coordinate 6,281 of JAHFAP010000043.1, forward strand.
GGTGTGGGATACTGTGCTGCCTGACTCTTTTCAGAGAAGCTTAAAGAACGCCTTCGATAACCTGGCTGTGGTGCGGCGCCTGGTCAACAACCTACTGCAGGCGAAATGGGAAGGAGCCGGCCGAGAACTGAGTCGCTTCGCCATTAACAGCACAATCGGCTATGGAGGATTTCTTGACGTCGCCAAGGACGGCCTGGGCATTCAGCAGAGCGATGAGGACACGGGCCAGACAATGGGCGTCTACGGAATGGGGCCTGGTCCGTACCTGATCCTTCCATTTCTGCCACCGATGACTGTCCGCGACGGCATCGGCCTGGCCATAGACGGCGCGATGAACCCGCTCAATTATTTTATCCCGTTCGGGGCGACAGCGGGCATGTACGGCACGAACGCGATCAACGATCGCTCCCTCAATCTCGACAAGTATGAGCGGGTAGAAGAAACGGTGGTCGATCTTTACAGCGCGGTACGAAACGCCTATCTGCAAAGACGCGCAGCCGCAATCAAGGAGTGATCGGGCGGATGGGTGATGGCGAGGAAGAGCAAGTTTCTCACCAGGAGGAAGGATAGGCCCCAATCCGATCGCCCCTACGACCTCCGTCGCGGAACTGGTCGACAACAACTTTGTCTCCTATAACGCCGGCCGGTTTCGCGAGGCGTGCCAGCTCTTCACAGATAAGATCCTCCAGGACAACGTCACAGTCGGGATCAGCCTGAGCGGGGCTCTGACCCCGGCGGGACTAGGGATCTCAGCTCTTATCCCTCTTATCGAAAACGGCTTCGTGGACTGGATCGTCAGCACCGGAGCCAATCTTTACCATGACATCGACCTACTCTAGTCGTCAGGGGTCACTGCACTTTCCGTTCCCGCTTCGATCTCGTGAGCCAGCTTTGTGACGGCATTATATTCCGCGCTCGCCTCATCACCGACTTGCAGATCGGAAAGCATCGCCGGGGCATCATTAGCTGCATTATCTTTCCTGTCTCTCCTTCTGCCGCTTTTTTTCTTCGATCTCGATATCCACCTGCTTGGACTTTTCGAGAATCTGCGCCAGCTTTTCATTCAACTGAAGCACGCCAACCCATACCCTCGCCTGCTCGACCCAAGGGCTTTGCGGGTACTCCTTGACCAGCTTCGTAAAATAACCCACGGCCGTGCGGTTGTCTTTCTTAGGATTGCCGACATGCGCAAAGATCAGTCCGAGATTGAAGATAGCCTCGTCGGCCGGAGGCCTATTGGCGGACAGACCTAAAGCCTTCTGGTTTTCTCTTAGGGAGCCCTCGTAATCCTGTTGGGCCAGAAGCTGCCGTCCGCGCAAAAGAGCCCGACGGGCATCTTCGCCTTCCCGCATTCCCTGCAAAAACGCACAGCCCCAAACCGAAATGAGGATCAGTAGGGCAATACAAAGATAAATGAGCTGCCCTGTCCTGCTTCGCTTTCTACCCATACCTGACCACCATGAGACGTAATGATATACTTGACAATCGCTAAACCCAAACCAGTTTCCCTGAGCATGTAAGAAGACTTGGAGGTTCCCTGCCTGTACTTGTCGAAGATCATAGGGAGATCCTCTGCCGGGATGCCAGGACCTGTGTCCGTGACCGACACCTGCACGGCTCCATTCTTTTGCTGGGCGGAGAGTGTTACCCGGCCACCGTCAGGAGTAAACTTCACCGCGTTGCCGATCAAGTTCCTCAGCGCCTGGAGAATTCTATCGGCATCGATCTTAACCAAAGGTAGCTGCTCGCTGATCCTTGCCTCGATTTTGATCCTTTTGGCCTCCGCGAGCGGGCCGATTTCAGTCACGGCCCTCTGAATCAGAGGCGCAAGGCTTCCGGGCTCGATATTATAGGTCATCATTCCCGCCTCCATTTTAGACAGGTCCAGCAGGGAGTTGACCAGTCTGATAAGACGCTCGCCCTCCTCCGCCAGGATGGTCAGGAGCCGCTTCTGCTTTTCCGTGACCGACCCACCCACACCCTCTAGCAACAGGCCGATCCCTTCTTTGATGGAAGTCAGAGGGGTGCGCAGCTCATGCGACATGGTAGAAAAAAAATCGGCTTTCATCTGATCCAGATCCTTCAGCCGATCACACACGAGATCAAATGCACTGGCCAGCTCCGCGATCTCCGGCGGGGAGGACACCTTCACATCCCCCTCAAACTCTCCCCGCGCGATCCGGCTCGTTCTCTCCTTTAGGGCAGACAGTGGCCTTGTAACACTCCTTGTAATTAAGAGGGAGACAGCAAGAACTAGGCCAAGCGAGACGGCTACCATCAGCATAGCAACCCGGTGTGCGTCAGCGCCCGCCTCGGCTAGTCCCGTTAACTTTCCCTGGCTGCTTTGTTGAGCGTGCATTTTCAGCTTTTCCAGATCTCCCATGATTCCACTGACGGCACTCTCTTTTTGCTGTCTGTACCGCTCTTCAGAATAGGCCCGTCGGGTTCTTAACAGCTCGATTTCCTCGCGGACCAGGCCCTCGTAACGTTGGTAGCGCTCCCTGACGCTGTCCAAGAAAATCTTACCTTGAAAGTCCGCGATCGAGATTGCCTGATCGAGGAGCCGGTCAAAATCGCTTTTGAACAGCAGAAACTGGTCGTAGAGGGCTTTGTCCTTGGTGATAAAGAACTTCTTCTCGTAGCGCACCTGCGAGAGGAGAGCGTCGCTCAGTTTCTCCTCGAGGTCGAGGATGCGGCGGTCGCCTTCCAACACAGACCGGGTGACCTCGTGAAAGCGCCGAAGCTGGTAGACGGCGTAGAGACTGACGGCCATCACGAGAAGAAATATCGCGAGGTAGCCGAGAACCAGGCGGGAAAACAGCGTGAATCTCATTGCCCGGACAATCCGCACACCGGCATAGTGCCAAAACGACGATTACAATGGCTCCGGGAGCTCCTTCTTTTCTGTGTCCGCAGCGAGAAGCTTCTGGCCAAATTGATCCAGCCGCTTGTCGGCGTTCTGGAAGCTCGCTTGAGCGTGCCCCAAATGTTTTCCCACCAGATTGAATTCCTCGCGGAACTTGGTGAAGTCTCCCTCGAGACGGCTGAGATACTGAATAATTTCCTTGGCCCGCTCTTCTATCTTCATCCCTTTGAGCCCCAAAACAATCGCCTGAAGATAGGCGTAGAAACTGTTGGGGGAGACCGGAATGACCCTTTTTGCCAAGGCGTAGTGGCTGAGGCTTCTCTCGCCTCCTATAGAATCGTCCTTGATGATGGTTTCGTAATAGACGTTCTCCGCGGGAATATACATCAGCGCGAAGTCATAGGTCCCTTCGTCGGGCAGGATGTACTTCGTAGCGATCGCGTCGATGTGCTTCTTCACGTCGGCTACAAACTGTCGCTTGGCCTTGCCCTTCTCTTCCTCCGCGGTCGCCTCAAAGATCCGCTTAAAGTTCTCCAGCGGAAACTTGGAATCGACCGGGACCAACGAGCCTCCCAACTTAATGACAGCGTCCACTTTCTCGCCGCTTCTGAAGGCATATTGAGTGGAGAAGTGATCGGACGGGAGGATCTGGGACAAAAGGTCGCCCAGAAAGAACTCTCCCAGACCGCCTCTCAGCTTCGGGGCGCGTAGAATCTCCTGCAGAGACGCGATGTCCTTGCCCACCTCGTAGATCTTCCGGTTGGCCTCCTCCAGACTGCCCAGGCTCTTCTGCACATTCCCCACCACGCGGGCCGCGTTGTCGAGCCTCTCGCCCAGGCTCTGCTGAGTTTTTTGCAGGACCTCCGAGCTCTCTCTCAGCCTCTCATTGACATTGCCGAGCAGCTGGCCCAGCTGGTCATGGATGAGCCGCGTGCCGCCCTCCAGCGTCTGCGTCAACTGTCCGCGGAGCTGGTCAACCTGTTGCTGGATGAGGAGCAGAGATTGATCCTCCTTTTTTTCCCCGAGCAGGGTTTGAAAGCGCCGGAGCAGAATCCATCCCAGAGTGGCAAACGCGAACAGGAAAAGAAGGATCAGGAAAATAGGATTGAGCGATTCCACGATTCGGCGCTGTGGAGCTAAAGAAGCCGCAGGGCGTATTCCAGGATCTCGCTGAGCTTGCGGATTTGGGTTGCCCGCATCGACCTTTCCTCGGGCGGAGAAGAAAAATATTGGTCCAGGCTCCTCTTGAGATTCCACTCGAGCAGCTCCACGCACTCTTCCATGCTCACCTTCTCCGTGCGGCGGCGCCGGGCTTGGTGGATCTCTTTAAGACTAATCACCTGTCCCATGAATAAATGCAGCTTACGGACCTCAGAACCGCTTTGTCAAGGCCTTGGAAAAATTTAGGTCAGCGGCTGATGCTGTGTCACACAGTGAACCGCGCCAAGCCCGATGACGACAGAGGCACAGGGAATGCTCAACACTGTACGATCAGGAAAAAGCTCTCCTAGAATGCCGAGGGCCAGAGAGTCTTTTGGACGATTGTAGGTTGGCGCCAAGATCACTCCATTGGCGATATAAAAATTGGCATAGCTGGCCGGAAGTGTTGCGTCCTCGTAAACCACCTTCCCAGGCATCGGTAGGGGAACGATGGTCAGCTTGCTGCCATGCTGGTCTCTTGCGCCCTGCAGCCGTTCGTAGTTTTCCTGCAAAGGAGTGTAGTTCTCACCCTTCTGATCTTCTTCGACAGCGCAGACCACGGTCGTTGGATTGACAAACCGGGCGATGTTATCTACATGGCCGTCGGTGTCATCGCCGACAATTCCGTCGCCCAGCCAGATGAAGTGATCGGCGCCGAGAGACTCCCTAAGGACTCCCTCGATCTCCTCTCGGCCCAAGTGGGGATTGCGGTTCGGGTTCAGAAGACACTGCTCGGTCGTGAGGCAAGTCCCGCGTCCATTGACGTCGATGGAGCCTCCTTCGAGAACTATGGGGTGGTCGAAAGCGGGCGCATCGAGAAGCCGAGCCATGGCTTTGGCTACGCTGTCGTCGCGCGTGTGAGATTCATACTTGTCTCCCCAGCCATTGAATATCCAGTCGTTGAAGGCAAGAGGCGCGTCGCCTTGTTGTCTGGTGACAAAGGTCGGGCCGTAGTCTCTGATCCAGACGTCCACCGTAGGAATCTTGTGAAAGATGACATGCTCCATGTGCGCGCCGACGCGCGTCAGCCTCGTCACAGCCTCATCCTGAGCCAGCTCATCGTTGACCAACAAACAAACCCTCTCCTTCGGAGAGATTCCCTTCACCATCTGAGCCCAGATGTCCTTGACGAGATCCAGCTGATCCGGCCAGGTCTCACGATTGTGCGGCCACGCAAGCCACGTAGCCTCATGGGGCTCCCATTCCGCCGGCATGCGGTAGCCGAGTTGTCGCGGTGAGGGCTTTGGATCGTTCATGGGCTGATGGGATTCCAAGGGGGCGCGCTGGCTGCGATCGTCAACCTTCATCCAGAAAGCGGGCAGTGAGCGCGCCATAGGCATCGATGCGCCGGTCTCTGAGAAACGGCCAGCTCTGGCGCGCTTCAGCAATCTTGTCCAGATCACACCGAGCTATTAAGATTTCTTCCCGTTCGGTTCTGGCGCGCGCGACGATCTCTCCGAACGGGCCAGCTACAAACGAGCTGCCCCAAAACTTGAGCTTCCCTTCGCGTCTCACGCGGTTAGCCACGGCCACATAGATTCCGTTGGCCACTGCATGACCACGTTGGACCAGCTCCCAGGCGTTGCGCTGGGCTTTAGCGACATCGGGCTGCTCCTTGGAAAGCCATCCAATCGCCGTGGGATAAAAAAGGATCTCGGCTCCAGAAAGAGAGGTCAGGCGGGCCGCCTCAGGAAACCACTGGTCCCAGCAGATGAGCACGCCGACCTTGGCCACCTCCGCGTCGAAGCTGAGAAAACCCAGATCCCCAGGAGTAAAATAGAATTTTTCGTAAAAGCAGGGATCGTCGGGAATGTGCATCTTGCGGTATTTCCCCAAGACCGATCCATCCGCGCCGATGATCACGGCGGTGTTGTGATAGATCCCGGCTGAACGCTCCTCAAAGAGCGAGCCGATGATGACGATCTTTTTTTTCTTGGCCAGCCGGCTCAGAGCTTCCGTAGTCGGCCCGGGGATCGGCTCCGCCAGCTTGAAATTTTCAGCATCCTCACTCTGCGGAAAGTAGCGCGAGCGAAATAGCTCCTGAAGGCAGATAATTTGCGCGCCCTTTTTCGCCGCCGCCCCGATCCCTGTCAGAGCCTTCTCCAGGTTGAGCCGGATATCCTCGCTCGCGCTCATCTGGACGAGGCCGATGGTCACCTGCCTTTGGCTATTTTTTCGCGCCACGCTGCAGACCCTTTTCTTCCCCCAGTCTACACAGAGCGGAAAATTTCACGGCCGACGCTGCTACCTCAAATGCTGGGCGAAGAAAGACTTGAATTTCTCCCAGGCATCCTTGGCGGAATCGGCATGATAGCTCCCTCGCTCGTTGCAGAAGAATCCATGCCCTGCTTCGGGATAGACCTTCATCATGAAAGTCTTGTGCTGATCCGTCAACGCCTTGTTGATCTGCGCAACGTGGTCCTGGGGAATCAGCGGATCTTTCAAGCCGAAGAAGAGATAGATCGGGCAGTTGATCTCGCCGGTGCGGGCGAGAGGGCTGGGGTTCCCCATCGGGATGCCGCCGCCATAGAAAGAGACCGCGGTTTTGATATCTTTGTTGTAGTGAGCAGCCGAGAGGTAGGTGAAGCGGCCGCCCATGCAGAAACCGGTCACCCCGATGGAGCCAGCCTTGACGTAACTCTGCGCCTTGAGGTGCGAGATGACCGCGCCAACGTCGCTCATCACCTTGGGATCCTGCAGGCGATTCATGATGCCGATCGCTTTTTGCAGTTCAGCATATGGGACTACCCGTTCAGCCTCTCGATGGTAAAGGTCCGGAGCGATGGCGACATAACCCTCGCGGGCGATCCGCCCGGTCACGTCCTTGATGTGGCTGTTGAGTCCGAAGGCCTCCATGAGAACGATGATCGCCGACCGCGCTCCGCCGTCCTTGGGCCTGGCCTCATAGGTCTCCATCTTTCCGTCCGGGGTATTGAGTTGAAGCGTTGAAGTCGTAATGTCCATATTCCTCCTCCTTAAAGGGCCGCTGCTTGCGTCGAATCGCTTTGTGTCTATCAGATTTTTTTTTCCTGGTCTACCCCGCTATCCCCAGCGTCATAACGCAACTAGCGACTGGTAATGATCACCACGCCTGCAACCATCACGACAGCGCCGACAATGATCCTGAGAGTGACCTTTTCGACATCCCTGAGGAAAACAGCGCTAAAGAGGACTGTGAAAAGCGGGGTCGTGTTGAGGAGCGGCACCATGGCGGAGACTTCTCCTCCGTTTAGGGCGGAGAAATTCAGGATCTGCGCGCCGGCGGAGAGCAAAGCGGCGCTCCCAAAAAATGGCAGGCTCTCTCTGTGTGGTCTCGCAAGGCGGATCTTTCCGGTCGCTAACAGAAACACTGAAAAGATCACCAGAGACGTGGAAGTGCTGATGGCCGCGCCGATATACGGATCAGGAAGAATGAGCAGTCCGCCCTTGCGCAGGTTTTGCGACACGGCTCCGCAAAAGGCCGCTCCCAACGGGAAAAAGATGTCGAGAAATTTCCACCGACCTTCTCCGCTGCGGCGCCACAGGATCAACCACACGCTCGCCATAATCAGCGCCGTCCCCCAGTAGACAAATGAGTTCGGATGCTCGTGGAGAAATACGATAGCGAGAGAGACCGAAACCAAAGGCTCGGCTCCGCGGAGCGGACCGGCGCGAGAAACTCCAATGCGAGTGATGCCCACGTAGTACAGTATCCGCGCCAGGAGAGGCTGAAGACATCCGCTTAGCAGGAAATAAGTTGTGGCCGGGGACCAGAGCAGATCGAGACGGACATAGACGAAGAGGTAGACCCAAAGCAACAGGGCCGCAAAGGCATAGCTCATGAATGCGGCCGCGATGATGTTGGAAGTGCGCGCTCCGATGCGGACCAAAATGGCGTCGCCCGCCCAGCCCATAGCTGAGAGAACTGCGATCGCCTCAGGCCGCATGGAATTCCATCGATGTCATGGCGGTGCCGGATATCGAGAAGCGTCAAAGGCCACACTAGCCTAGGCCAAAGCCGCTGACAAGCCTTAAGCGCGCGCTATGCGAAACCTGGACATCATTCGAGGCATAGCTTAATATCCGGCGCATGGCCGCAAAAAAGAAAACCCGTTTCCCAAAGTCTATACCGGCTCTGGCACGCGCCCAGAGGGTCACGGAGTGGGCTTCTGGCTTCGGCTTCGATTGGCCATCCGTTGATCCTGTCTGGAATAAAATCGCAGAGGAATGGGACGAGCTTAAGACGGCCGTATCTTCCAGAGACAAGAACCGCATCAGCGAAGAGACGGGAGACCTGCTCCTTTCGCTGGTGAATCTCTCGCGTTTTCTGAACGTCGAGGCGGAACATGCTCTGTCCGAAGCCGTCGATCGCTTTCTCCGGCGCTTCGCTTACGTAGAGACTAAGATCCAGGCCCGAGGGAAAGCTCTGTCTGAGGCGACTCTGGAGGAGATGGATGCCTTCTGGGAAGAGGCGAAGAGAGCGGAGCGTTTTAAGCAGCCATGAGTAGGTCTCAACTTCGCATTGTGTTTCTCGACGCCGCGACCTTCGGCGACGTTTCACTTGACCGCTTCACAGCACAGTGGAATTGTTCTGTTCATGCGCTCACGAAGCCTACCGAAGTCCTGCAACGCATCGAAGGCTCCCCCGTAGTCATCACCAATAAAGTCGTGCTGGATAGGTCGATTCTGGATTCACCCGAGGCCGCCGATCTCAAGCTGATTGCCGTGGCTGCCACAGGAACTGACAACGTAGACCTCGAGGCTGCCCGAAATCGCGGGATACGTGTATGCAACGTGCCGGGATACGCTGCGCAATCGGTGGCCCAGTTCACTATCGCTCTAATCCTGGAACTTGCGACGCGCGTCGGTGGATACGGACAGATTGTTCGCCAGGGCGCGTGGGAGAAAAGCCCGATGTATACTCGGATCGACTTCTCCACCGTCGAGCTTTCCGGTAAGAAACTGGGGATCGTTGGCTACGGCAACATCGGCCGTAGAGTCGCGGAGATGGCCCGTGGGTTGGGCATGGAGGTTTTGATTTCAGCGCGGCCCGGCTCCGCAGGCCCTCTATCAGCAGGCCGCCGTGCTCTCGATGACGTGCTGGCATCGTCGGATTTCGTATCGCTTCACTGTCCTCTCACCCCGAATACAAAAAACATCATCGACGGCCGCGCACTGGCGCTCATGAAGCCGACCGCCTTTCTCATCAATACCGCGCGCGGCGCGCTGGTCGACGAGGCGGCGCTGATCAAGGCTCTTCGCGAGAAGCAATTGGCCGGGGCGGCGCTCGACGTGATCTCCCGCGAGCCACCGCCGGCGGATCACCCGGTTATCAGAGCAGCCAAAGAACTGGACAACTTGTTGGTCACTCCCCACTGCGCCTGGAGCACGCGCGAAGCGCGCGAACGTTTGATGAATGAAGTGCTGGAAAATATCGTAGCCTTTACTGAAGGCAAGGATAGAAACCGTATCGTCTGAGGTAGCAGGTTCTTTAGAAGCCCGTGGCTTCGGGCTGCCAGCGGAACCCGGGGATCTCGGCACGCACTTCGTACTCTTCTTGAACTGCGTAAGCCATTGTGGTATGGGTTACACAATTATTTGCGGTATGCAGTATGGCTAAAAGCAAGGCAAAGAAAATCATCCAAGTGCCGATCGAGGACGAGCTATTGGGGCGTATCGACGCCACGGCAGGTATAGTTGCCGAGAGTCGCGCCGCTTTCATTCGGGAGGCCTGCAAACAGCGCTTGAAGAGCTTTGAGACTAAAGAGCTGGACCGCCGGTACCTGGAAGGGTATCGAAAAAAACCGGAAGACCTAGACTGGGCCGAGGCTTCGGTCAAACTGCTTTCCAAACGGCTGCCAAAAGAAAAATGGTAAATGAAGCGCGGTGAGGTTTGGTGGGTTGAGATGCCACCACCGGCCGGGCGGCGACCAGCGGTGCTCTTAAGCCGGGATTCAGCCTACCGCGTGCGGGCGGCCGTTACCGTTGCGCCGATAACGCGTACCATACGTAACATACCTGTGGAGGTTCTCCTAGATCAAAACGACGGCATGCCCACCCGTTGCGTTGTGAACCTGGACGATATTACGACTCTGCCCAAATCCCTTATTAAGCAGCGAATCACATCGCTGCCACCAGAGAGAATCCAGCAAATCGACGAGGCTATCCGTTTTGCCCTGGATCTAAGCTAGCCTATTCTTTTCCCTTCATCCTTTCGCCTATCCCCACCAGCACGAATCACGGCTCTTATCCCACTTTCGCCTCTCGCCTCGTGCCTCACGCCTATTTCAGCCGGAGGCTGATCCGCCTCAGGAGGAGCCTCTGGCGGAGCCTATTGCCAAATGCCTGTTGCCTTTTTAATGAATTTGATAATCATCTAGAAGGCTTCTCC
>JAHFAP010000044.1 GCA_023250495.1 Deltaproteobacteria bacterium
GTGCAGCGGTTGAACGGCTCGCCGCTCTGATAGGGCGCGGGCTTGCCAGAGATTCCTAATGTCAGCAGGATCTTTCCATCCAGCGTGCACTTGCGCACGGTATGGTCGCCGTCGTCGGTTAAGTAAATCATATCGTCCGGACCCATGGTGATCCCGTGCGCCCGCTTGAAGAGACCTTCGCCCCAAGACCGGAGAAAATTTCCCTCGCGGTCGAAGACAATGATCGGATGTTCTCCCCGGCTGAAGAGATAGACGCGGTCTTGTCTGTCCACGCCTACGGCGGCGACCTCGCGGTAGGACCATCCATCGGGCAGCTTGCCCCAACCTTCAGCGACCTCGTAGGCAAACCGTCCGCTTCCCATTACGACACCCATAATATTCTCTCCTTCGAAAAAATCTGCCCCATGATATATCCGCATGCCTTGCGGTTGCAATGACACTTCATCAGAACCGCGCTGCGTTCATTTTCCGGCGCCGCGATAGAGCCCTAAGGGCATGATTAAAAATCCCCCCAGGATCAACAGGACACCGGCCAGGAAAAATGCCGAGGTCATCCCGTACGCGCTAACGAGCAGACCCGCCGCCATGGGGGTTGGAAACACGACGATCTGAGTCACTAAGGAAGTCAGCCCGTATGAGGACGCCTGAATCCTGGCGCCGGCCACGTCCATCACCGCCGCGTTGATGATGTTGAAGAGCGTGTAGAAGAAAAGGCCGATAGCGCCGATCACCAGGCCAAGCTCGATCCCCGGCGCCGCAAGCGCGAGCAGCAGGAACAGGACCCCGAGAGTGAGAAAAGAAGGCACAAGCACGGCCTTGCGTCCCCATCGGTCCGAGAGAAAACCCATGACAGGCTGGGAGATAGTGCCCATCGCGTGGAGCAGGGCGATGTAGATGCCGAGAACGAAGGGAGAGTAGCCGAGATCTTCCTGGAGGTAGATCGGCAGGAAGGTGATAACCGAGAGCCGCCCCATTTGCAGGAGCGCCATGGCGGCGCAGATGCCAAGAAAGAGGGGATTTTTCGCCAGCTCGAAAATTTCCCGGAGATCCGCCGCGCGCCAGGAGTGCGACTCCGAACCGGCAAAGAATCCCCTCAGACCATGCCACACCAGATAGCCGAGGATGAGAGACGGCAAGAGCTGGAACCCGAGCACGAGCTCCCAGCGAAAAGTCACGAGCAAGAGACCTACTCCGAGAGGAGTCAAGGTGTCGCCGATCGTGGCCCCCATGCCGTGCACGGCCAGGGCGGTGGCGCGGCGCTCCGGAAAGCTGTTGGAAAGAGAGGCCGACGCCGCCGGATGCCACAGCGCCGTTCCTATTCCCACCAGCCCCGATCCGAGCACGGCCCAGAAGAACGCCGGAGCAATTCCCATAAGAAAGTAAGCTGAGCCCATGAAGAACAGAGCCGAGGCGAGAATCAGGCCGCGGTGGCGCACCATGGCGTCTGCGACCATGCCCAGAGGAAGATCCAGCGTGCCCTGGGTGAATTGTCTTGCGGAATTGAGAGCGCCGACCTGAACGTCGTTGAGACCCAGCCCCGCTTTGATTGAGGGAAGGACGACGGGAAACATCTGCTGGAACCAGTGAATGAAAAAGTGGCCGCCGGTGAGAACGCCCAAAAGCCTCATGCGCTCAGAGCCGAGTTCTCGGACTTGGCCAATGAGGCCTGCCAATTTACTCAAGGCTCCCTCCATCCGGCGCGCCGCCGGAGCGGGCCAGGTCCGCCAGGCTGACTTTATCCGGATTGAACTTCGCCGCGGCCCTGGTCATGCGCTCTATTGTCTCATCGAAGCTCAGAGGCTCGGCATCTTTGGGCCGAAAGCGAATCGGGTTGATGCGCGCGACGACGAAGCTCCTGAGGTAGGGGCTGGTCATGCCTTTTGCCTTCAGCGCCTCCACCTGCTGCACGACCAGGTCGTCGAGTTTCAGCAGAGACTTCGCTCGCGCCGCGCGGATCTGCAGCGCGGACTTGAGCGGCTGCTTGAGGAAGCTGTCCACGCGCTTCAGCACCGGATGGTAGGCCCCGCCGCTGAAGCGCGGCCGCTCTTCATAGCAGAGGCCCAGCGTGATGAAGGCCGCCTCGTCAAATTCCAGGGCGTAGCTCTCCTCGCCGGCGTCGTCCAGCTTTGCCAGCTCGCGGTACATGCGGATGACCTCCAGAGATTTCTCGCGCAAGTTGTGGGCCTTCTCCGTGTTCAGAGCCAGGATTTGATAGGCCATGGCCGCCTCAGGTACGAGAATCGCCGAGATGCTCTTCGCGCCCAGAGTGCGCATCGCTGACAGCCGGTGATGGCCGTTCGGCGTCCAGTAGCGCGCCGCGCTTTCGCTTCCTTTGTTCATCCGTACAACGATAATCGGATCGAGAAAGCGGCCGAGCTTGCCGATGACCGTTTCGAGTTTACGGACGTGCGTGTCGGAGAGATTGCGCTGGTAAGGGGTGGGCTCGACCTGCTCGATCGGCAACGCGGCCAAAATCACCCAGCGGCCCGCGTAAGGCTCGCGGTACGCGCCCAGCACTTTGCCGCCGTCGCGCTCGACCGTGCGCTCAAGCTCGACGATCTCCGGCGGCGCCGCGCTCGATTGGAGCTCAGCAGCGGCGAGCCCCACCGACTGCCCGGCAGGTTTTCTTCTACGTTTGCCAGCTCCTCCCCCTCGCGCCTTCTTGACTCTCTTCTCAGCCATTGTCACCAACTTGAACGTAGTCGCTTGATGAAATGGCCGTGAGTTGACTCATGGGGTGGTTGAAGGCTCTGCGTAAGGTACCATAGACGAACAGATGGTCGCGATCGCTTCTCAAGCTAGTCCTGGGGAAAGATCCGTTTCCCGGTCTCTTCATCTTCCAGGATGATCACTTTGGTGGGGCAGAACTGGGCCGCTTTGAGGATATCGGCGTCGCTGTCGCCTTTAGGATCCCGGACGATCGCCTTGAACTCCTCATCGATGTCGAAGACGTTAGGCGCAATGGAATCGCAATTCCTGGCCCCTCGGCATTTGCTTCTGTCCACAGTGATCTTCATGGCATTCTTCTTTCGTCACGACTGAGTGTTGCGCGGAACCTCGCGTCCTCCTCCTAGGCCGCAACATCGAGCGACGGAAGCTTCAGGCTCTGCCGCATCATGTCCATCCATGCGATGAGATTTTTGTGCGCGGCGGGGATTTCGTACTTGACCACGGTATAAAGATAGTGGAGCTGGACGAAGATCGCGATGTCCGCCATCGTCATCTGGCCGAAGATGAATTGCTTGCCGGTGAAGAACTGATCCAAAGTGCGGAAATGGATCTCGATGCCTTTTTCCGCTTCCTTGCGGGCCTCGGGAGTCTCCGCCCGGCGGAACGCGCGCACGGCGAGATTCAAGACCTCGTCGGCCCAGTCCTCCAGCATGAGGCAAAGCCCTTTATCCGACGCGCCTTTGGGGTAGATGCTGTTCTGAGGATATTTTTCCTCCAAAAAAGCGGAAATGAAGGTGGAGTCGATCACGCACTGTCCGTTGTGGTCCATGACCGGAATCTTTCGTTGGCCGGAGAAATCGATCAGGGGCTGGCGATTGGGTCTTACGTCGGACACCTCGTAGGGGATGTTTTTCATTCGCAGAACGACCCGCACTTTCTCGCAGTACATGGAAGTCTCGCTCTGGTATAATTTGATGCTCATGTTTCTCTCCTTTCCGATGCGTTGATTTCTCTCCGACTCTTACTCCAAGAGGCTATCGAATGTCCAGCGAGGCGTGGGGGTCGCTATCGCGACGGGCGAGTGGAGACTCTGGGAATGACCTCTCCAGCGAGAACTTCGAGATGATCCGTCATGTCGAACACAGGAGTCAAAGCGAGCAGCCGCGCTCCCGCGGCGACGATCTCGCTGAGTTGCGCCGCACATTCCTCCGCGTTCCCCCACACCCCCACTTTCTCCGCAAGTTCCGGTGCGCCGTAATACAAACCGAACCACTCGCGCAGCCGCTTGGCGGCGCGCTCCCGGTCGCGGTCAACCGCCAGATAGACCCGCTTGCCGATGGTGAAGTCCGCAGCGTTTTTCTTCGTCTCCGCGAGGGCCTGCCTGACGATTTTGACCTGCTCTTTGAACTCCGCCGTCGATGCCGAGCCCGCTCCGATAAAACCGCTGCCGCGCTTCGCTGCTCTTCTCAATGCTGCCGGAGCGTTCGCGCCGAACCATATGGGCGGGTGCGGCTTCTGGAACGGTCTGGGCATCAGAGTAGCCTTCTTGAGCTGCCAGAAATGGCCCTCGAGATCCACCTCCTCTTCCGACCACAGCCTTTGCATCAGCGTGACCGCTTCGTTGAAACGCGCCAACCGATGCTCGGGTGGCAGGCCGTATGCCTGATAGAGTCGAGTTACGCCGCCCAGCCCGACGCCAACGATCAAGCGGCCTTGGCTCAGTTGATCGAGGCTCGCCAGGCTCTTCGCCAGTTGAATCGGATTGCGCAGGTTGATCAAGAAGACGGCCGCTCCAAGCCGGACGCGCCGTGTAAGCGCGGCGGCATAGCTCAGCATGCTCACGCCCTCCAGCGCGCTGGCAGATGCCCTAAAGCCGGCCTGTTCCTGCACCCAGATGCTGTGAAATCCCAGCCCCTCGGCGCGCTTGAGGTAGCGCTGAATCTCCTCGACATCGACCGGAAGCTTCGTGTGAATCTGGGGCGCCGCGATGCCGAATTGGAGATCGTTGTCGGCAGCCATAATTTCTTCTCCACTTCGGAACGTCGATACGACAACCATAGCAGTGTTTCATTTCCCGGTTCAAGCGACCTGAGTCTCCATGCCGGTCTTCGGAGAGATCCTTCACTTCATTCAGGATGACAAGGCCCTCTTTTGGTCATTCTGAGCGGAGCGAAGAATCTCTCTTCGCCTTCCCAGTTCTTTTTGCATCGCTAAGTTTAGGCTGCTAACGTCCTTCCCGTATGCGGCTGCTCTGTTTCCAAGCCAAGCGTTTCCGCTGGAAGAGCTTCTCGAAGACACTGCCCGATGTCCGCGATCAGGAGGTTGAGGAAGAGGTCGAAGAGACTCTTGTAGTGTTTATTCATGCTGAGTCTGCGGATGAGGCGAGCGAGCGAAGGAACTCAGTCCTGCGGCCAGCCCTGAAGCACATCAAATGGCTGGCCAACAAGCGCAAACTGACGAACGTTGTCCTTCACTCTTTCGCCCATCTGGGAGGCGAGGCTGCCGCGCCGGGCTTCACGGAGGGCCTGATCGAGGAAATCGCTCAACGGCTGCGGAGCGCGGACTACGATGTGCGGCTGACGCCGTTCGGCTATTTCTGCGAGTGGGATCTGAGCGTCTACGGCGACAGCCTGGCGAAGGTATGGAAGGAGATCCATTGAAAGGGCGGGCCGCTGATCCTGGGCGCGAATCATCTGGCGGATCTGCGCAAAGAGATCCGCAAGAACAAAACCATCCATGCGCTGTTAAAGAAGCTGGTGTGAAGGGGAGTCGGTGCGGAGGTCACTGCGGAAGGAATCTTAAATCCAGCAACTGCTGAACCGTTAAGCCTTTTGCCTTGGGATCTTCTTTGGCCGCAGCTTCCAGGACGACTTCCAGCCCTTTCAAAGTCGGCCGCCCGTCATCCGGCAGAGCGGGCAAATTGCCGGCGTAGACTTTTTCAGCTATCTGGCGGTCCAGGCTGTTCAGCGCCATCACTTTTTTGACCGACTCCTCCTTGTGGGATTTGTAATAGCGAACGGCTTCCAGATAGGCGGCCATGAAGGGCCTGACGATGTGCCCTTGAGTTGCCAAATAGTCCTCGCGCGCGACAAAATTCACATGGGGAAACTCTATGCCTTTCTCGATGAAGTCCAGAAGCACATTAAAGCCGAGCTTTTGTGCGACGAAAGCCTGTTCCGGACTGAGAACCGTGGCGTGAATCGCGCCTGACGTCATAGCCGTCAGCCGGGCTTGCGAGCCGCCGACCTGGACGATGTTGACTTCACTCGGACTTATGCCGAACTGGGTTAGAGCCAGCCTGACGACGTAGTCCGTGTTGCTGCCGAACCGCGCGATGCCGATTGTTTTGCCTTTCAATTGTTCGGCCGACTTGATGGAGCCGGACGAGAGGAACATATAGGGCAGCAGATTCGTTACGCCGCCGATGATCTTGATTTTCGCTCCCCGCAGATAAGCGTTAACCACGGGCGGCCCGCCGGTCAGCAACAGATCCAGACTCTTTCCTATGAGCGCTTGCAAAGACAAAGATCCGCCGGGGATGAAAATCATCTCCAAGACCATTCCACGCTTTTTGAAAATTCCGGCATCTTGCGCCAGATAGAGCGGAACGATTCCGCCGAAGCCGTTGAACGCGATCCGGAGCGTGGCCGGCTGTTGCGCCGACAACCTCACGGGCAGAAAGACAAGGGCAGCGAGCATCACGCCGGCAACCAAGCGATGGAATCTCATTTGTTCTCCTTTTCTCAGTTCGAAGCCGGAGTCAGTTCCACTAGGCAATCCCTCTCAGGGTCTTTTGACGCCTATTTCTGTTTGCGCCTCGCGCAAAAACGTCAGGTCGGCGACTTCCGAGGGCGAAATCTCGCGAGTGATCTTGGCGGCCTTCTTGGCCTGGTCGATGACAAGCCTAAGTCCATCCTCGGGAATGGTCCCATCCAGGTTGAAGAGATTTCTTAAGCCATCATAGGACTGAAAAGCAAAATCTCGCTCCACTCTGCCCCATTCGACCAAGAGCTGAACCGCCCCTTCTCGATTTTCGTAGATATAGCGGTTGGCTTTGATGCCGGCCCGGATGACCCTTTTGACCTCGTCCGGCCTTTCTCTGATCTTCCTGGTGTTCACGCCTAAGCCCAGGTAGGGAAGATTGAAAAACTCGTGGGCCCTAGCCAGAATGTGAAACCCCGCCTTCTCCAATTGAGAGTCGGCCGGCGGAGAGATCACAATGACGTCCACGACCTTCTGCTTTAGGGCGGTGATCCGGGCGGCGTCCGAGCCCAGCGCGAGGACTTTGATCTCCTTATCAGCGTCGATGCCGAAATGTTTGAAGATCAAACGCGCCGCCACCTCCGGCGTCGCGCCATAGGAGCTTACCCCGAGGGTCCGGCCTCTGAGTTCATTGACCGACTTGAATTCCGGCCGGGCAATGAGGGTCAAGGGCCAGTTGACCATAAAGCCGGCGACGATCCTTACCGGGAGCCCCGCAATCGCGGCCCCTACCACGGCGCCAAAGAGCTGTGAATAGTCGATATCGCCGCTTGCCAGCGCCGTGATCGACACGTTGGGGTTCATGCGGATGATTTCAGCCTCGATCCCTTCGTCCTTTAGAAACCCTCTTTTTTGCGCAACGGCCAAGGTGAGATTGGGCATATTGGGGTTAGAGACGGCGATCCTGATTCGGTCGGTCGCCTGCGCGGACGAATGGACGGCGAAAAAGAGCGCGAAGAAAAGTCCCAATCTCATCCTCATGGCATGGTCGTCTTTCCGCGTAGAAGACGAAGGCTGACGCGTCTCAACGCTCCTGGAAGATCTCGTCGCCGCTGTAGCGGCGGATCTTGTCGACCCTGATCAGAACCCCGTAGCCCTTGCGTTCCGGATCCTTGTCCAATTCGTCTTTGATCGTGCGCTCCATGATCTTCCGGCGCATCTCTCCCTCTTTGAAGATCGTGGCGCGACCATAAAAACGCCAGCCGACGCGATCCGTGGAATCGAAGTAAATCATACAGACCTGAGGATTCTCCTCGATGTTCTCGGTGCTGAGACCGCGCGAGCGATCCCAAAAGGCGAGGTGCTCATCGTCCCAGACGTAGGTGCTGCCGCGAAAGCTGAGATCAGGGGCACCGTTCTTGGAGCTCGAGGCCCAGACGCAGGTCTTTTTCTCCCTGAGCGCTTTGCCGATCCGCTCCTTCATGTCATCGGTGATTTTGATCATGCCGTCTTACCTCTCAGTGAATTCTTTTGCGCCAACAACTAATAAAAAGCAGGCCTCCCGTCAAGGCCGGCCATTCTCTGTCTTCTTCCCTATGAAGCGCCAGGGACATGCCGCGGGACAAAATGCCCGTCCGGGTGAACCCTGCCCGGGCTAATAAAATCCTGGAAAGCGGATCTCGTTTGGGCTAAGTTTCCATCGACCCCCAACAAGGAGGAAAAAGATGAGAGTCGTTGACGCTATTGCAGAGATTCTCAAGCGCGAAGGCGTGGAGTTCTTTAGCTGCTTTCCCACAGCGCCCATGATCGAGGCCGCCGCCTCGGCCGGAATACGGCCGATCGTCTGCCGGCAGGAGCGGGTCGGAGTCGGCATCGCCGACGGCTTCTCGCGCGTCTCCAACGGCAGGCGCATAGGGGTTTTTGCCATGCAGGCGGGTCCCGGAACGGAGAACGCCTTTGCCGGGGTGGCGACGGCCTTTTCGGATTCCGTCCCCATCCTGGTGCTGCCGGCGGGATATGCGCGCGACGCGGAGCAGACATTTCGCTTCTTCAGGTCAATAGGCGCCTACGCTGCCATCGCCAAATGGGTCGAGGAGATCACTTTGCCGGAGCAGGTCTCGGACGTGATGCGCCGCGCCTTCAGCCATTTGAAGATGGGCCGGCTCGGTCCGGTCTTGGTCGAGATACCCGCTGATGTGGCGACGGCGGAGGTGGCTGAGAGCAGCATCAACTACCAGCCCGTCAAGGCGACCCGCTCCGCTCCCAATCCGCGCGACGTCGCGGGGGCCACCAGGGCGCTGACGCAAGCGAAGAATCCCGTGATTTGCGCGGGCCAGGGAGTTCTGTACGCCGAGGCGTCGGATGAGCTGATTGAGTTGGCAGAGCTGCTCGATGCCCCGGTGACGACAACGCTGGAAGGAAAGAGCGCTTTTCCGGAAAACCATCCTCTTTCCCTCGGGACCGCGTCGGGCGTCTCGCCGATGGCGGTCTACCGATTCCTGCGGCAAGCAGACGTGGTCTTCGCCATCGGCTCTAGTCTCACCCGTCACAACATCACCTTCGCGGGAATACCGCCGGGAAAGACGATCATTCACGCAACCAACGACGAGAGAGACTTGAACAAGCATTACAGCGCGGACTACCCCATTCTGGGAGACGCGAAGCTGGTGTTGCGCCAGTTTGTTGAAGCCGTGAAAGAGCTGCGCAAGGGAAAGGTGCCGCAGCGGAGCGGAGGGGTGGCCGCTCAGGTCAAAGAGGCGAGAGAGGAATGGCTCAAGCAATGGATGCCGAAGCTTACTTCGAAGGAAATCCCCATCAACCCCTATCGGGTCATGTGGGAGTTTATGAACGCCACCGACCCCAAAGAGACCATCGTGACTCACGACTCCGGCAGCCCGCGCAACCAGCTCGTGCCTTTTTATCGGGCGACGAGCCCGCGCGGCTATCTCGGCTGGGGAAAATCTCATTCACTGGGAACAGGCTTGGGTCTTATCATGGGAGCTAAGCTGGCCGCGCCGAACAAGTTCTGCGTGAACTTCATGGGCGACGCCGCCTTCGGCATGACCGGTCTGGACTTTGAAACCGCAGTGCGCTCGGGGATTCCCATTTTAACGATCGTCCTCAATAACTCTTCGATGGCCGTCGAGACTCAAAGCATGGCCGCGTCGCATGATCGCTTCCGGACCCGGGACCTCGGCGGAAACTACGCCGAGATGGGCAAGGCGCTCGGCGGATTCGCCGAAAGGATCGAGCGGCCGGAAGAGATCGCGGCCGCGATCCAGCGCGCCAGGCGCGCGACAGAGGAGGGACGCGCCGTGCTGCTGGAGTTCATCACCAGCGAGGAGACCGCCTATTCCCGCGGCGGCGAGTGACCCGTTTCTTCGATATGCGCGCCCCGGGCAGCAACGGCTAGGCGTCGAGTTCGGGATAATGGCGAAAGATGTCTTGCTGGTTGAAAGGCAAGCGCCGCTCGGAGGAGAGGTAGGCGGCGATGCGTGGGCGGGCCGAGACGCGATCATGCAGCGCCAGCAATCGGGGATGCTTGGGTTCGAGCCGCGCCATCGCGCGCGGAAAGGCATAGCGCAGGCTGGCGATCATCTGGAACGTCGATAGATCGACGTAGGAAACCGCTTTGCTCAGGAGGTAGTCGCTCGCCGTCGGACGGCGCTGGAGTATCTGCTCGAAGTACCCGAGGAACTTTGGCAGGCGCTCGGCGGTGAAATCTGCCGAGCGCCGCTTCGCTTCCCTCTTCTGCTCCCCATAGTAGAGGCCGCCGGAGATCGGATGATGGGTGTCGTGGACTTCGGAGACCCAATCGGCGATCGTTAGCTGGAGCTGGTGCGTCCAGAGCCGGCTCGCCTCGTTTTTCGGCACGAGGCCGAGGCGGGGGCCGAGATAGAAGAGGATGTTCGCGGTCTGCGCGATCACCAACTTGCCGGCTTTCAGGAAAGGCGGCGCGAACGGCGGCTGCTCCGCCGAGCGGCTTTCCAGGAACCGCGTCATTGCGGCCATGCCGCGGTTCGGCAGACGGGCGACGTCCACGTAATCCGCGCCGGCGTCTTCTAAGGCAAGCCGGACAAACTCGCCGCGGCCCTGTATCTCGGGCCAGTAATACAGCTCGTAGCGCATGTGAGTTCTCCTCCGTTAAAGCCGCTAGAAAAAGGACAGAATCAACAGGACTCTCTTACCACTCAAGGACGTTCGTTGGAAGGGACAAATTAGGGGACATGCTGCTGGAATCGAAAGTGGAAAAGCTGCCGGGGAGAGAGATGCGGGATGAGGAGCAGAAAAAATCGGCGAGGCCTTTCGAAGTCTGACAAGGTCAGTTAATTTCATTGCACAGACATTACACGTCGTTGTTGTATTGCAAGACCCTAAATCTCCTTGCGCAAGCAGGTGCGCAAGAACAAAACCATCCACGCGCTGCTAAAGAAGCTGGTGTGAAGGCGGAAGGAATGAAAGGCCGGTCCCAGTCAGTTCAGGTTGACAGTCCTAAATTGGTAGTGGGAGAATGCGACCGCTCAGCAGGCAACGTGGAAAGGAGACATCTCGATGTCCACGCTAGTTTTACGATCAATCTTTTCTCTCTTCACAGGCGTAGTCTTGCTCACCCTTCTTTCTCCCGATGTCGAGGGTCAGACGATCAAGATGACTGTCGGTCAGGCGGGAGTTAACCCAGGGACCAGTTTGTACTTCATCGCCCAAAAGGAAAATCTCTTCGCCAAGCACGGTCTGGACGTGAAGATTATCGAGACGACGACCACCAGCGCGGTGCAGGCCATGGTCGGCGGAAGCATGGAGGTCGCTTTGGGAGCGGGCGCGGCATTTGTCACCGCGACTTTGGAAGGCTCTCCCCCCTTCGTCGTGGTTTCCTCCTGGATCAACGTCTTCCCCTACGCGATTGTTGCCCGCAAGGAGATCGCCAAGGTGCAAGATTTGAAAGGCAAGACGGGCCAAGTTGGAGCGACTTTCGGATCGGCGCCTGATGTCGCGTTACGGTTCGGGCTGTCCAAGATGGGTCTGGACCCTGAAAGAGACGTGAGATTGACGCAAATGGCCCGTCCTGACTGGGCCAACGTCATGGCTCAAATTGAAAGGGGCGATGTGCAGTTTTCTGTTCTTCCGCCTCCCTATGATCGCATGGGTGAGAAGCGGGGATTTCACACGCTGTTTTCCATGCCGGACCTGGGAATTCCCTGGCAGCAGAACGGGGAATGGGTGCAGAAATCGTATGTCGCAAGCAACCGGGAGGCTGTTGTGCGCTTCGTGAGAGTGGTGGCCGATGCGATGAAGGTCTACTTTGGCCAGAAAGAGAAAACCCTCACCTATCTCTCCGAATTCCTCGGAAGCAATCGTGAGGATACGGAATACGCCTATCAGGTTTTTGCAAAGTGGGCAGACCGCAATCCGAGACCTACAGCGGAATCTATCAGGAACACCCTAGTGGCCATTAAAAGCACAACCCCCAAGGCTGCCACGGCGGATCCGGCCTCATTTATCGACACAAGCATCATCGACCAATTAATCAAGGAGGGATATTTCAAATAGCACCAATGTCCGACCCTACCAACTGATCCTGGGCGAGAATCACCTGGCGGACTTGCGCAAGCAGGTCGCAAAAACAAAACCATCCACGCGCTGTTAAAGAGGCTCGTGTGAAAGCGGCTCTCTAGTTGAATTGTTGAGTTGTAGAAGTCTGACCCGGCGCCCGCTCGCGCCGCTTACGCCATTAAAGATCAGGACCAAGCGATCCGGCTGAACCTGCGCTTCCGCGCTACACCTTCACGCGCGTAAAAACCTTCAGCGGGTTCTTGTGAAAGATATTGAGCTTGTCTTCGGCGCTCAGGAACTCAAGACTGTCGATGACCGGGAAGAGGTCGTCCGAAGGCCTTCCCGTATCCGGCCGGACCGCTCCTCCGGATCCCGGAAACTCGGTCCCGAACATCATCTGGTCCACCCCTTTTTGCTTGATCGCCGCGGTGAGGAAGTTCACGTCGTACGCGCAGCAATCATAGAAGAGGTTTTTACTGAGATCCTTCTGCGCGAGGTGATGGTCCGTCGGGATGAAGCGGTTGAGCGCGCCGCCGCAGTGGCAGATCACGATCTTCAAGCGGGGGAAGGTCTCGAAAACGTTGCTGTGCGAGAGAAGGTGCATCGCGATGAACTCTTCGATGTAGTTGTTCATCTGGTAATTGTGAGGGATGACCTCGATGCGCGTGTCGTAGCTCGTCGAGGGATGGACCATGAGCGGCACGTCCAGCTCCTGGGCCTTCGCGTAGAGCGAGTGCCAATACTCGTCGTGCATCCCGGGCGCCTGCCTCCTGCCGCCCGGATCGGGATTGACGTAAGCGCCGACGAACCCCAATTCTTTGACGCAGCGCTCCAGCTCGGCGACGCAATTTCGCGTATCGAGCTCGGCGCTCTGCGGGAGCTGCGCCATGCCGACGAACCGGTCGGGATGCAGCTTCACGATGCGCGCGATCACGTCGTTGGTGAGTCGGCAGATCGCTTCCTGGAGAAACGGCCGGGTCCAGTGCCACATGGCGACGGGCCGCGGGCCAAGGAGCTGGACATCGATATTTCTTTCGTCCATGCCTTTTAGGTGACTCTTTTGAGCGTTTTCGAGCTGCTCGTCGGAAATATCCAATTTCCGGTTCGGAGTATTCAGCGAGACCATGCCTCCAAGGTGACCCCTGAAATGGGGCGGAGTGCTCATGTGACCGTGAACATCGACGACTTTATGGTTCTGAAACATACGTTCCTCCTCTTCTCTCAGGCTGCTGAAAAAGACTGATATGCCACAGCCTGCCTAGGCAGGCGTTACACTCTCGCGCGCCGACTGCACGAATCTTGATTTACTCCCGGCTGAGACATCATGCAACAGCAGCGGTCCAAGACCACCTTGATTTACCCGGCGGTGGCTTCGTCCACCAGGAACGGCTTGACCTTCGCTTCGAACTCGAGCGGGTTGTCGCCCATCACGGTGTGGCCGGCGGCGGAGATGGCGACGATCCTGGCGTCCGGGATCACCTCCAACATCCGCGCCGCTTGCTCGTGAGGCAGCACCGGGCTCTCGGCGCCGCGCACGATGAGCGTCGGGCAGGCTATTTTCGCCAGCACCGGCCAGAGATCGCCCCATGGATAAGTCCGCCGGTTAGGCCCGCGTAAAACGGGATCATACTTCCAGGTCCACCTGCCGTCAGGAAGCTGGCGAAGGTTGTGCAGCAGGCTCTCGCGCAGGGAATCCCGGCTGCGACGCGGGTTGAACTGAATCGCGCGCTCGACGAACTCCTCGACCGAGCCAAGCATGTCGGGCCCCGACATGAACTGGCGAGCCTGCGACCCGCCTGAGCCCGGCCGCTCCGGCCCGGCGTCGACGATGACCAAGCGATGAACCTTCGCGGGATGGCGACCGGTCAGCCACATGGCGTTGCGGCCGCCCATCGAGAAGCCGATGAGCGCGAAGCTCTCCAACTTCAGCTGGTCGATGAAGGCGTCCAGGTCGCGGCCGTGAGCCGCCGTCGAATAATCGCCGTCCGGCGCCCAGCCGCTGTCGCCATGCCCCCGCTGGTCGACGGCAATGACCCGATAATGATGCTGCATCGCCGTGGCGAAGTAAGCCCAGGTGTGCGCCGTTTGTCCTATCCCATGCAGGAGCAGCAGGGGCGCTTCGCCCGGGTCGCCCCACTCAAGGTAGCGCAATCGAACTTCCGGCGTCTCGACGAATCCCTGCTGCGCCGGCGCAATCGGCAGCGGCGATGGCTGTAGTGAAGGGGTCATAGGAAAGGCAAAAGTAAAAGGGAAAAAGGTAAAAATCAAGGGATAGGGGATAGGAGGAAGGCGTGAGGCAGCCGGAAGAAAGGATGAAAGATGAAACCGGAAGGATGAAATGGGAGAAAACCGTGGGAGCGTGATTCGTGATCGTGAGACGTATAGATGGACATTGTTCGGATCTTCGGTTAATTTCTACACATCATCATGACAGCGATGAACGTCATCGTTGTAATTGCGGCTCTTGTCCTTCTAGGGGTCGCGGCTCTGTCCTGGGGAGACGGCGCGCGGGATGCCTACAACGAGGCGCTCAAGCTGCACCGAGCCGGAATGATCAAGGAAGCGATCGCTTCCTATGACAAAGCCATCAAGATCAACCCGCGCCTTGCTGAAGCCTACGTCGGCAGGGGCGCCGCTTACGCCAAACTGGGCCAGCGCGAGCGGGCCATCAAAGATCAGGACCAGGCGATTCGGCTGGGCCCCAAGCTTGCCGACGCCTACTACAACCGGGCGAATGCTTACGATGAGCTCAAGCAGCACGAGCGGGCGATCAAAGACTACGACGAGGCGCTTGCGCTCGATCCCAAGCTCACCGAGGCCTACAGCAACCGGGGCTTAGTCTACTACAAGCTGGGCCAGTATGAGCGCGCCATCAAAGACTTTGACGAGGCGCTCCGGCTCGACCCCAAGCTTGCAGACGCCTATTACAACCGGGGCATCGCCTACGCCGACCTGGGGCAATACGAAAAGGCGGTTCGGGACTACACCGAGGTCGTGAAGGCGTATCCCGAATCCGCCGAGGCCTATTACAACCGTGGCCTGGCTTACTACGGTCTCGGCAAATCCGAACAAGCGCTTGAGGATTACAACGAAGCGATTCGCCTCAATCCGAAAGACCCGGAGGCCATCTACAACCGGGGCGTGGCCTATGGCCGGCTCGGAAAATACGACTACGCCGCGCGAGACTTTACCGAGGTGATCGTCATCATGCCGCGCAACGCGGAGGCCTACGGCCAGCGAGGGCTGATCCGTCTGCGTCAAGGACGAGACCAAGAGGCCGAAGCTGATTTCAAAACAGCCTACCAGCTCGACGCGAAGTTAAAACAGAAGCTTCAGCCGCTCATCGACGAGGCGAAGCGGAAAACCAACGTCAAGCCGTGAAGTGGAAGGCGTGAGGCGTGCTCGTGAATCGTGCTCGCGGCTCGTGATCACGTCTCACTTCTCCCGCAAAACTTTTTCCAGCGGTCCGTTTTCGCGGAACGGCTCCGGCCAGCCCAGATATTCTTTGAACTCGGGTCGCTTCCTCAGCAAGTCTTTCACCACATTTTCGATCCCCTTATCCGGCACAAAGGGAGCTGGCTTGAACAGGCCCGCGTAGGCCGCGACCGACTTTTTGACGATCGCAGGATCTTTTTCCCGCAGCCATTTGGAAAAGGATTTCTCAGCGAAGTTCTGATCCTTTCGGATCAAGTGAATGCCCGCGACATAGGCCCTGAGGAAATCTTCGGTCGTCTTTGGCTCGGCTCTGATATAGGCGCGGCTGCTGGCGACGCACGAAGCTGGATAGACCAGATCCGTCTTGCTGAGGTCGACGAGCACGGGCCAGCCCCGCTCCAAAAAGCGAATCGCGTAGCGGGTCGTGAGGGCCGCGGCCTGGATCCGCCCGACTTCCAGCGCAGCGACCATTTCCGGGCCGGCGCCCAACTGCAGAACGGTCAGATCCCGTTCCGGGTCAAGGCCGACATGTTTCAGCGCCGCCCGTAGATAGAAATGTGTGGTCGAGCCGTAGCGCGTCACGGCGCTTGCTTGGCCCTTAAGGTCCGCGGGGGATTTGATTTCAGGGCGCGTGATCAGGTAAACGGGGTCCGCGTCAATGGGACAGGCGAGTAAAACCACGTCGCCTCCGGCCGCGCGCGCGGCCACGACCGACTCGGCGCCCACGCCGGACAAGGGCAGATCGCCGGTGATGATCACCAATGCGATCAGCGAGCCGCCGCGAATCTGCACCGGCTCGACGTTGAGACCGTACCGGGCGAAAAACCCGGCATCTTTTGCGACCCATACCGGGAGATGGGCAGGCGAGGCCGTGGTTCCGTAGTAGATGCGCTTCATTTCCTCCGCGGACGCCCGCTGATTCAGCAGGAGCGCGCAAAAGATGAGGATCAGAAATTGCAACTTAAAGCAGGTCATAAACGCGCAGTGGTCGTAAATACCGTGGTTCGTGTTCGTGATTCGTGAGCGTGAATCATGCTCGTGACTCCTGGATGGCTGCTACCTCCGGACCTGCACGATGATCTCGGTCTCGACCGGGGCGTCTTTGCTGAGCGA
Source organism: Deltaproteobacteria bacterium (assembly GCA_023250495.1). Taxonomy (GTDB): domain Bacteria; phylum Desulfobacterota; class Binatia; order UBA9968; family UBA9968; genus JAHFAP01. The sequence goes on from JAHFAP010000044.1 coordinate 16,471, forward strand.
CGCGACGCCGATCGCGGCGCGGCTTTAACCATGCGGCAATCGCAACCGGGTACAACGCGATGCGGCTAAGCCGTGCCGAATATAGCGAGCCTTGATGCGAGCGTTTTCGACATCAGTCTTAAGCCGCGTGTTAGCGAGCCATGTACTTACGGCTCATAAATTTGGGTCACAGC
>JAHFAP010000211.1 GCA_023250495.1 Deltaproteobacteria bacterium
GTCGCCTTACCGTCACCGTTCATGAGGATTTGCCGCAGCCCGACGACGTAACGTACACCTGCGCGCAGGTAGCAGAGGTGGAGGTCGACCCGGAGACGGGCAGGATACGGCTCCATCGCTTCGTCACGGCACACGATGTCGGCACGATAATAAACCCCATCACCCATCAAGGCCAGATCGACGGCGGCGTTCTCATGGGCGTAGGCCAGGCCCTCATGGAAGAGCTGGTGATCGAGGGCGGGCAGGTCACCAACGCGAGCCTCGGGGACTATAAGCTCCCGACGGCGGCCGACATCCCAGAGCTGAAGACTGTGCTGGTGCGCTCCAGCGGCGGCCTTGCGCCTTACGAAGCCAAGGCTATCGGCGAATTCGCCAACAACAGTCCTCCTGCGGCTATCGCCAACGCCGTGGCCGATGCCGTAGGGGTGCGTCTATTCGAGCTGCCGCTGACCGCCGAAAAAATCTATCGCGCTCTGAAAGCTGATATTAAGGAGGGACCATGAAAAGCGGAAGAATTTTCACCCTTTTGCTGCTGCTTCTCGCCGTGGCATGTTTCGCGCCAGCCGGCGGATTCGGCCAGGAGAAGATTCGCATCGGCGTGCCGCTGTTTCCGACGGTTTCGTTTCCGGTATTTATCGCGCATGAGAAAGGCTTTTTTGAAAAGAACGGCTTGAAAGCCGAAATCATCAGGATCAACAGTGAGCCGACGACTTATCAGGCATTGATTTCGGGAGACATCGATGCGACTTCCGGCGCTCCGACCGGCCTGGTGCAATCCAATTTGCAAGGCGTGCCGGTGGTTTCACTGGGGAGTTGGGACAATCTGGTTTCGTACACCATGGCGACACGAGAAAAGATCGAGGATCTCTCCCAGCTGAGAGGCAAGAAGATCGGTGTCAATAGACTCGGCGGCAAATCGTCGCTCATCCTCCGCGTCATGCTGGAGGAAGCCGGGCTCAACCCGATGAAGGATGTCATCCTACTTCAACTCGGAGGCTCTCAGGAAAGGTTGGCGGCCCTTATAAGAGGGGGTATCGACGCGGCGCCCGTGGATTTTGCCTTTGAGCCCAAAATGAAACAGATGGGGTTTTTTCTCGTCACGGGCAAAAAAACTCCGTTCATGAATGGCCCGATCACCGTGAAGACTTCTTCTTTACAGTCGAATCGGCCTAAGTGGGTACGATTCGTCAAGTCATATTTGGAAGCGACCCATTACATGGTAACGAATAAAGAAGGCTCCGTGGAAGTTTTACGGCGTGCCATCCAAATCGATGACAAGGAAACGCTCGACTTCGCCTACGGGCAGATGCGGGCACGCGCGACTGTCGACCTAATTCCGCCGGATGCGGCTGTCGAGAACCTGATAAAAATGGTTGCTTACGTCGATAAGCGCGCGTCGTCGATCGACAAGAGCAAGCTCGCGGATTATTCTATCTTGAAGGAGTTGGGGCAGGTGAAGCCTTCAGCTCCCAAGAAATAAGACTCTACTCAATGTTTCCGATGTAGCATGAGCGAGATTCATTTCGTCGATACCACGCTGCGCGACGGGCAGCAGAGTCTCTGGGCACTGGGGATGAGGACCGGGGCGATGCTCTCCATCGCGGAGCAAATGGATCAGGTGGGGTTCGAGTCGATGGAATTTTTCGTCTCCATCATGATCAAGAAATATGTTCGCGAGCACAAAGAAAATCCGTGGGTGTGGCTCCGAGAGGGGACGAAGCGTTTCCGCCGGACCCGGCTGCGCTTCCACGGCGGCATGCACGGCTCCGGCTCTTTTGAAAAACTGCCGGGCGCCATAATGAAACTGCTTATCGAGCGCGCGGTTTCCTACGGCATCACTCTGACCCGCACGTCCACTTGCTGGAACGATTTTCAAAGCTTCAAAGAGGAGCTGCGCGACCTCCGGGCCATAGGGATGGAGACGATTGTGAACCTGATCTATTCCGTCTCCCCCCGTCACACCGATGACTATTATGCCGAAAAATCCCGGCAGGCGGCGGCCATTCGGCCTTATCGAATCTGCTTCAAGGACGTGGGCGGTCTCCTCACACCGGAGCGCGCCCGAACCCTCATTCCGATTATTCTTCAGAATGCCGGCGACGTTCCGGTGGAATTCCATGCGCACTGCAACAACGGCCTGGCGCCCCTATGCTATCTGGAGGCGGTTAAACTCGGCGTCAAGACGCTGCACACCGCCATTTCCCCGCTCGCCAACGGCTCCTCGCAGCCTTCCATCCTCAACGTGGCCAAAAACCTCAAGGCTCTGGGCTATACGCCCGTCATCAATGAAGAGGAGGTGAAGCCCGTCGAGGAGCATTTCACCGTCGTCGCCGAACGGGACGGACTTCCTATAGGGAAGCCTCTCGACTACGATCATTCCCAGTATCTGCACCAGGTGCCCGGAGGCATGATCTCCAATCTTCGCCACCAGCTCCGTCTTGTGGGGATGGAAGACAAGCTGCCGGCGACCCTGGAGGAAGCCGCTCGCGTCCGGACGGAGTTCGGGTATCCCATCATGGTGACCCCGCTTTCCCAGTTTGTCGCCAGTCAGGCGGCCATCAACGTGATCGTCGGAGAACGGTACAGGGAAGTCACCGATCAAGTCATCCAGTACGCGCTTGGACTATGGGGCAAGGAAGCACCTGGCCTCATTGATCCCGACGTGAAGGACAAGATTTTGAGCCGGGGCCGCGCCCGGGAGTGGGAAGATTGGGAGCCGCCCGATCCGTCTCTTAAAGAGGTGCGGAGCCGGTTCGGTGGAGCTTCGGTTTCCGATGAGGAGCTGCTGCTCCGGGTTTATGCGGGCGAGGAAGCGGTGAAAGCGATGGTTGCCGCCGGTTCGCCCAGGGAGTATCTGAGCGCCAAGCAGCCTCTGGTCCGTTTGATCGAGGAGCTGAGCAGAAAAAAAGATTGCAGCCGGATCTCCATAAGCAAGACGGGGATGTCGCTGACTCTGGCAAAGAGAACCGCGTAAAGTGTAAATTTTTCCCTTTTACGGCATTATTCAGGAAAAAATGACACGGTTTCTCCGCGTACAATCAAAAAACACTTGTATTTTCAAGCTTGGCACCCGGATTGCTGCCTTTAGGCTGAAGGAAGGATGTATCTATGAAGTTCCGGGTCGCTATCCTAGCTCTACTTTTATCGTTGGCTGCGCCGTTGATGGCGGAGGAGCGCGAAACCCGCCATCTGAATCCGCAGCCGGGGTTTCAGAAGTACGGGGATTCAAAACCTCAGAAATACACTTTCGGGGATTACATTGCCGATCTTAAAGCCGCAGCACGCAAGGACGAAGTCCAGCCCGGCAATCCCGTCTCGCAGTCTGCTAAACGACCTCAAGAATACAAACCGCTGAATCCTATCGTTATTTCATGGTAGGCGATTTGTTCGCTGCGAACAGAAGGGGAAGAACCGTCCCTCGACTGCTCTTATAATCGCTTGCTCGGGGCACCGTTCGACCCGGGAACAGATTAGTTCAACGAGGTATTGGCCCGCGCGCGCCTGCGCGGCTTGTCAAAGAAGAGATCCTGCCTAAAAGAGTCGCGGACGATTATGCGGAGCGAGCGGCTAAGATATCGCCAACCGACCAACGTTAAGAAGCCATGTAACGGGTGGCGGTGAATTGATAGAGAAGCTCCGGACGCTGCTAGACACACCTAAAATGATCGAAGAAGGGGAGAAGGATGAAACCCTGGGCTGAAATCTTTTCAGTGACGGGGGTAAGTAAAAATATGGTGGTCCCAACGGGAATCGAACCGCAAACGGGCAGTCAACCTATAAGTGATGAAAACGTAGGAAGTACCGAAGATTACAAGGAAAATGTCCAGCTAGACTTGTTCCGCAATTTTCCCAATAAATCTCCAAAAACCCCGTCCGTAAAGCCCAAAAAGTGAAACCGTTTCACCTTTCGGAGGTCTGATCATTCGATAGTGTTTTCACCGATCGCATGAGTGCGGATGATCAGTACGGAATGACAGCCGGCTGGCTATGATCCGCATTTGAGCCTTGCCAGATTCCGGGCAATCGACTAAAATCCGTGAACAAAATACCTCACGCTCGTAAGTCCTATCATGATCAGACTCGAAGATCTACAACCTAACGCGTCGGTCCGGGGCATATTGCCGGACTGTCTAATCACTGTCGTGGGCGTGCAGTGGTTCGGCTCGGAGGCGCTCGAACTAACCTACAAAGATCCCGCCGGTCGCGTAGCCAACATGCTCTTGTACCGCCATGACGCGCCGCGCCTCGAAGTGGTTGAAGCGGGACGCCCTTGGAGTTTCGACGGCAACGGCAGCCTCTTCCGGCTCGTTTCCGAAGCGCACCGCATCCGGTTAGCGTACCTGTTCGACCCAGTTTTGGCCGTACACACTTCACTGTTGGATGCGTTGCCACACCAGATCACTGGAGTCTACGAGGCTATGCTGCCGCGCCAACCCCTGCGTTTCCTGCTTGCCGACGACCCAGGCGCGGGCAAGACCATAATGGCAGGGCTTCTCATAAAGGAATTGATCGTCCGCGGCGACCTCCAGCGCTGTCTGGTGGTCTGCCCCGGAAATCTCGCCGAGCAGTGGCAAGACGAACTCTACCGGCGCTTCCAGCTCCCCTTCGACATTCTCACCAATGACAAGCTCGAAGCCGCGCGCACCGGTAACTGGTTTGTCGAGAATAACCTGGTTATTGCTCGGCTCGACAAGCTCTCCCGTGATGAAGACGTTCAACAAAAACTCAGGGCGCCCGACTGCCGATGGGATCTAATCGTTTGCGATGAAGCGCACAAGATGTCGGCCACGATCTTTGGTACAGAAATCAAGTACACAAAGCGCCATAGACTCGGTCAGCTTCTCTCGACTCTGACTCGCCACTTCCTTCTCATGACAGCGACGCCGCACAACGGTAAGGAAGAGGACTTTCAGCTTTTCATGTCGCTACTCGATGGTGACCGCTTCGAAGGACGGTTTCGCGACGGGGTGCATGCCGTGGACGTGTCCGACCTCATGCGCCGTATGGTCAAGGAAAGGCTCCTCAAGTTCGACGGCACGCCGCTTTTCCCGGAGCGCATCGCTTACACTGTCTCCTACAAGCTCTCTGATGCCGAGGCGCGACTCTACAAGGAAGTCACCGACTACGTGCGCGATGAGTTCAACCGAGCAGAGGCCCTGCAGAACGACAAGCGTGCCGGTACCGTCGGCTTTGCGCTCACGATATTGCAGCGGCGGTTGGCCTCTTCGCCCGAAGCTATCTACCAATCGCTGCGTCGGCGACGCGAGCGGCTGGAAAAACGCCAGCGTGAATTAGAACTGCTCCAGCGTGGAGCTGTAGCAGCGGCTATGTCGGCCGATGTGCCCGTGCTTGATCCGGAGGACGTGGAAGACTTAGAGGATGCGCCGGACAATGAAGTAAAAGACACCGAAGAGCAGATCCTAGACCAGGCTACCGCCGCGCGAACGATCGATGAACTCAAAGCCGAGATCGCTACACTTCAGCGCCTCGAAGCCTTGGCACTTGCCGTGCGCCGTAGCGGTGAGGACCGAAAGTGGCGCGAGCTTGCCAATCTGCTCGGCGAAATTTTCACAAGTGCGCAGATTGCAGATCGAGTGGGCGAAGCGCCAGCGTCATATCGAACGGTAGATATCCCTAAGCCGGTGCCGTCGCCCCGACAAAAGCTT
>JAHFAP010000212.1:0-2629 GCA_023250495.1 Deltaproteobacteria bacterium
CGGCCGGTCAGCGGGCTGAGGTGCATCTCTCTGCTCATGGAGAGGTCGTTGACCGGGTAGTTGTCCCAAAGGATCAGGCGCCGCTTGATCCGGCGCGCAGCCCCGCGCGCGTCAGCCAGGCTGATGTTTTTGCAGACAACTTTGGGGCCGGTCCAGAGACAGGCAACGGCCGAGGGCAGATGCTCGGAAAGTTTTTCAAGGAACGATGGCTCGAATGGGCCGAACGCGCGCGCGAGCAGCGGGTCGTCCGTATAATAGGAAGGGCAGATCCACCACTCCACATCGTTCCACGCGGCGGGCTGCGCCGCCAGGATTTTCACGAGCCAGACTCCTTCGGCGCGCGCCAGGCTGCCGCTGAACTCCCTGCGGTCTTCCGCATGATCGAGCCGCGACGGGATATCGTCGAAGAGGATCGCAAAAGTCCGCACGCCGGCATCGTAGAAACGTTCGGCTTTGCCGACCAGGCGGCGGATCGGCTGATCGTCGCTGAAGCGGAGCCCTTTTCCCGGATGAAAGCCGTAGACGAAATCGATCTTATGCTTCTGAGCCGAGCGGATGAGCCGGACAAGCTCTTTCCACTTCTTTTCGGGATAGAGCCGATCCCATTTCTCGCGGTGATAGGGATCGTCTTTGGGCGCGTAAAGATAAGTATTCATGCCCCTGGTGGCGCCGAACTCAAACACGGCCGCGCGGTGCTTCATGCTCCACGGAGGGCCGAAGAATCCTTCGACGATGCCGCGACGCTGAAATGTTAGGTGGCTGGGCATCAAATCTATCCCTCCAGCGCGGGGCCAAGTATCGGGCGCCAAAACTAGCACGTTTTCGGGCGGTTGAAAATCGCCTGCTCGAATCTCCGACGACGGAAGCAACTTGGAACCAGTCTCAAAATCTGGCATAGAAGAGCGAATCGCTTGCCAAGGTTTGAGGCTTTGCGTACTATCTGAGGGATTGTCTTTACCGCATGCGGCAAAGATGGCGGCGGAGATTTTTCGTTCGCGCGCGTCGAAGTCGATCGGGAGAAGCCAGGTGGGATTGTTTTTCAAAGGATTCGTCATCGGCCTGATGGTCGCCGTGCCTGTCGGACCCATCGGTCTGCTCTGCGTCAATCGCACGTTATCCAGGGGGCGGGCACACGGTCTCGTTTCCGGCCTGGGAGTGGCGACCGCCGACGCTCTTTCGGCCGGGATCGTGGCGCTCGGACTGACGCTGGTTTCCACATTCTTGATCGCCGAACAGCTATGGCTCCGGCTGATCGGAGGATTCGTTCTCTGCTATGTCGGGGTCAAGATTTTTACCACACAGCCTTCTGAGCAGTCCGCCCCAGCCAAGGAGAACAACCTACTCAGCGCCTATGCCTCGACATTCTTTCTTACCTTCACCAATCCCTTGACGCTGCTGTCCTTCGTGGCGATCTATGCCGGCTGGGGAGTTGAGGATATGGCCGGCCATTACTTGTCCTCGGCGCTCCTGACCGCCGGCGTATTCTGCGGCTCGGCGATGTGGTGGCTGCTGCTGAGCAGCGGCATGCCGGCGGTGCGAATGATGTTCACCCATAGCGGCCTGCGCTGGATGCACCGGGTGTCGGGCGCGATCATTGCGGGCTTCGGCTTTGTCGTGCTTCTCAGTCTCTTTCAGAGGTTCAGAGGATAGCCGTGGCAGGGATGGAAGCCGCTAGCGTAGAGAGAGGGCAAAGCCCGGTCGCGGCAATTCCGGCTGCGCTGAATCTCTTCCTGGCGGCGGCCCATGCGCTGGCCAATCTTTATCAGTTCTTTGTTTTGCCCCTGTTTCTCCTGCCGTCGAGCCGGTGGTGGGCGCTCACCCTCCTGCCGCTGATTGCGCTGAACAATCCGTTTTGGAGCCTCATCCACGAGGCGATCCACGACATGTTCCATCCCTCTCGCCGAATCAACCGCGCGGCCGGAAGGCTGCTGTCCTTTTTTTTCGGCTCGCCGTTCCTGGTGCTGCGTCTAAGCCATCTGCTGCACCACAAGCTGAACCGCTCCCCAGTCGAGGGCACGGAGCTGTACGACGCGGACAAGAGCTCCAGGCCGCGCGCCTCCGTCGGCTACTTTTGGCAGATCCTCGGCGGGCTTTATCTTTTGGAGGTTATCAGTGCGTGGCTGTGTTTTCTTCCGCGGCGCCTTCTCCGCCGCATGGAGCGGAGGTTTTTTAGCGGGGCAGACTTGGCCGGCCACTTGATGAAGGGGCTGATGTGCGACGAGGCGATCCGGGAGATGCGCGCCGACGGAATGGTGATTCTCGGTTTATTCGTTGCCAGCGCGATGAGCTACGGCGCGCATTGGCCATGGCTGGCCGGCGCGCTTCTGGCGCGCGCCTTCCTCATCTCTTTTCTCGACAACGTCTACCATTACGGCACTCCCGTGGATGACACCTTCTACGCCCGCAACCTCTCGCTCCCGGCAATTTTCTCCGCCGGGCTGCTCCATTTCAACCTGCACGGCGTTCATCACAGAAATCCCGCGCTCCCGTGGAGCACGCTGCCTCAAGCGTTTCGAAGACAATCCGTGGCATTCGACGATGAATATTTTTCCGCGGCCATTCGCCAGTTGTCCGGCCCGATCTCCCTATCCGAACTTCCTCGATGGCCGGCCGTCACGGACGACGCGCG
>JAHFAP010000212.1:2729-5643 GCA_023250495.1 Deltaproteobacteria bacterium
GAGTCGGCGTGATCGGCGGCGGTTTTGGCCGCAACCACATTTTAGCCTATCAGGTGTGCGACAACGTAGAGGTCGCCGCATTCTGCCAGCGGACACGATCAAGCGCTGAAAAGATCGCGCGCGAGTTTCGCATTGCCAACCTCTTCACCGATTACCGGCAGCTCCTGGAATTGAAAGGGCTCGACGCCGTAAGCGTCGCCACGCCCCCCCATCTTCACTGTGCCATAGCGCTGGAGGCGTTTTCTCGCGGCCTTCACGTGCTGTGCGAAAAACCGCTGGCGAGGAACAGGGATGAGGCAGAAGCCATGCTCGCCAAGGCTCAAGCTGCCAAAAGGGTTCACATGACAGCCTTTAATTTTCGTTTTATTCCCGCTGTTCAACGTATGAAAGAGCTCTTGGAGGAAGGGTACGTCGGCGACAGGATTTTCCATCTGGACGCAGTGTGGCTCACAGAAGCGAGAATGGCGCCGGATGCGCCGTTAGGGTGGCGCCATAGGAAGGAGACGGCGGGCGTTGGAGTTTTGGGCGACACCGGCGTGCACCTGATCGACCTGGTGCGCTGGCTGGCAGGGGACTTTAGCAGAGTCTGCGGCCACGCCGCTATTTTTAATAAGGAAAGGCGACTCCCAGACGGCGCAGGAAAAGGCGCCGTGACGGTCGAAGATTCATGTATCTTCATGGCTGAGCTGGCTGGAGGAGTTCAGGCGACGATCCAGGTGAGCGGCGTGGCGCGCGGCAGCATTTTCCAGAGCATCCGGATTTTCGGCAGCGAGGGAGTGCTGCGTGTGGACATCGATCGCAAAAATCCAGACTGGGTGGTGGGGAGACTTTGGGGCGCGCAGGGAGCGAACTCGCATCTCCAGCCTTTGCCCATTCCCGAAAGATTGACTCAAGGGTTGAACCTATCAGACCCAAAGCGTGTGCCCGGTGAATTTATCTTTTCCAACCTGACCCGGAGGTTCGCGCATGGGATCAGAGCCGGTGAAGAAGCAATCCCGAGCTTTCGCGAAGGGCTGGAGGCGCAAAGGGTGATCGATGCCGTGCTGAGATCAGTGGAAGAGAAAAGTTGGGTGAGGGTGGTTTAGCTTCGGTTGTGGAGAAAGGCAGAGTGGAAGAGGCCAATTGCTTGTGGTAAACTTAGTCTGTTTACGAGATTGAATATGAACGCGAAAGTCGAAGAATTGGCGGCCGAGATTGCAGTGCTGGACGAAGCTGAGCAGAAGGTGCTTTTTGAGCGAGCGGCTGAGCTAAGCTTCCGTCACGGTCTCGCTGAACTTTCGGAGCGCTATCGGCAACGCTTGAAGCAGGAGGGAGAGCTGGATCGGGCGGCAGACGATATTCTGGCCAAGTTAAGGCAGATCCGCGAGGAGATTGCCGCCTGTGAGTATCCTGGATGAATGGATCGTTTTTGATACCAACATCTGGATCTTTGGCCTCAGACGAACTCCGGATGCTCCGGCGTGTGCCCCGCTTTTGGAACACCTAAGCAGATTCCGGGTAGTCCTCCCGCGACAAATACTGCGAATCGAGACTTTTTGGTAGAGCTGGGAGACCTGCCGTTTCAGACGCTCAGCGGGGCCCAGGTATTATCCGCTCTCACTGCTGTTGGCTTTCTGAAACAATAAAAGCGAAAACCATTCCTTCGGATCGGTGAAGTGTTCGACGGGCTTAAGTCCGAACCACTGGAGTTGTTGCTGGAGACGAACCGGATCGAACTTACGGCTGATCTCGACGAGAATGCGATCATCCTTCGGCCAGGAGAATGACGCGCCGTAGGATGGGAAACGGATCTCCTGCGAGGCCGTGGAGACGGCGTACATCTCGACCTGCTGCCATTCGCGGTTGTACCAAGAGTGGTAGCGCATCTTTCCCGCGTCGAAATTGCAGTTCATGATCCGGTTGATGTTTTGGAAGACGTTCAGGATGAAATCGGCCGTCACCCCCTTGGGATCGTCGTAGGCCTTTTCGAGAACCTCCGCCTCTTTGACGCGGTCCACGCCGAGCAAGAGAAAATCTCTCGGGCCCATGCACTGTGACAGGTGGTCGAAGAATTGGACGAAGTCGGAATGGTTGAAGTTGCCTACCGAGCTTCCCAAAAAGACGAATAGCGTCGGCAGGCTTTTTTCGATGCTGGAGACGCCGTCCTGGTATCGGGCGTGAAGGCCGGAGAACGAGAGCTGCGGGAGCTGCCGGCGGACGATCTCCCGAGAGGCGACCAAGCTTGGCAGGCTCACGTCGATGGGAACGAAGATTCCCGTGCCGCGCTGCCGGACCTGTTCTCGCAGCAGGTGCAGCGTCTTCGCAGACGATCCGGCGCCCAGCTCTGCGATGCACTCGACCGGCGCCGACCGGATCAGCTGACCGGCGTTCTCGGCCAGAATGGCGCTTTCCGTCCGCGTGAGATAATATTCGGGCAGCTTGCAGATCTGCTCGAACAACTGCGAGCCGCGCTCGTCATACAAAAGGTAGGCCTCGAGCCAGCGCGGCTGGTCCAACAAAGTCTTCAGAACCGAGAGAGCCTGGTCCCGGCGAATATTGTCAGAGTTCGACGTCCAGATGGAAGGTTCTACAGCGCGCCAGAGATTTCTGGCACTGGATGAAAAAACAGTAGGTTGACTTTGATTTTCCATACCTCCCGCGACTATAAGGGAAAAATAGTTGGAATGTCTAGCCGCGTCACGATATAAAAGGTTTATGGCAGGCGTCGATCAAAAAGCGGTAGAGTTTCGTAACGTAAGCTTTCGGCTGGCGAGTGGCAGGGCGCTTCTTTCCGATCTCAACCTTGAAGTGCGGTGCGGAGAGACGCTCGTCCTGCTCGGTCGCAGCGGCTGCGGCAAGACGACGACCTTGAAACTCATCAATCGCCTGCTCGATCCCAGCGATGGTCAGGTGCTCGTCGAGGATAAAGCCACGA
>JAHFAP010000213.1 GCA_023250495.1 Deltaproteobacteria bacterium
GTCTTGTTGCAACCCGCCTGCGATCGCATTGTAACACGCCTGGCTCAGCTGCTTGCGGCTTGCGGAGTTATTTTTATAGCGCGCGGTTTCGATCGGCGGATGGAATTTGACCGCGACCTCAATGCTCCTGAGAGCCAATAGATTCCAGAAGTGGTTCACGAACTCCATGTCTCCGTACCAGTATATTTTATCCCGGTTGGCGCTCGAGACCGGCTCGCCGTTGATCCTTCTGTAAATGAGGGTCAGCGGCACCACGGTGGCGCATGCCCGCAAGGCCGCGGCGAACGGGGCGGACTGGAAAGGCAGCAAATGGTCGCCGTTGGTCGAGGTCCCCTCGGGGAAGATCAGGATGTTCGCCTTCTCCCTTAATTTCTCAACGATCTCTTCCACCAGCAAGGGAAGCTTGTCTTTTCGCTCCCGATCGATGTAAATGGTTCCGCACAGGGCCGTCCACGGGCCGATTAAAGGCCAGCTCCTGACCTCTTTCTTAGAGACGAAGATCACCGGAAACAGGTTCCCCAAGACGAAGCCATCCAAATATCCGAGGTGATTGCTGGCGATAACAGCGCCCCGGATGTCCAGCAAGTCGAGGTCACCCTGTAGCGTGATCCTGACGTTGACGATCATCCTCAGCAGGGCAACGAATCTTTGCGTCATGCGGCTGATAATTCTCCAGCGCTCGCGGGGCCGCCACAGAAACACCCATAAACGGATCAGGGCCGCTGCAAGAAAAAAGAGCGGCAAAACGACCACCAGGGTCGCAAGTTTAACGAACCGCATGACTCACCTTAGAGGCAGAAAGGCCAAATCGTCGGAGGTATTCAGCGCTTGCCTGATTTATATCCAATAGCAGAAAGAGGTCGGTCGTGCCAAATTCGAGGTCCAGAGCCGGCGGTCCGCAAAGCAGCGCGCCGATTCTGAGATATCCCTTGATAAGGCTCGGCAGGCGGAAGAAAAGGCTCTCTGGGTCTGCGATGTTTACGTTCCCGTCCCAGCCCGCCAACGACTTCTCCGGCAAGGGGTGGACGCGAAACTCGTCTGGCGCATAATATTTTTCCTTAATCAAGGAAAAAAATGCACTGACTTCTCGGGCTTCGGTGGTCGGAAGGCTGGCGCAGCCAAAGAGGTACCGGACCTGATGGTTTTTTACATAATCCGCTATCGTTTGCCACATGAGATTTATCAACGCTTTATCGCGATAGTCTTTGTGCGCGCAGGAGCGTCCCAGCTCCAGCAGCTCCCCGCTCAGCTTCTTGATATTTTCCAGATTGAATTCCCTTTCCGAGTAAAAGCCGAAGTGCCGGCGGGCTTCCGAGCCAAGCAGCAGCCGATAGGTCCCGACCACCCGTCGCTGATTGCGCTCGCGGACAATGAGGTGGTCACATATGGGATCGAAATCGTCGAAGTCCAGGCCCCGCTCATATGACGACTTAAGCCCTTTTTTCATCTCCAGATTGAAGACCTCAAAACGAAGTTTCTGGGCCTCGCGGATTTCGTCTGGGTTCCGAGTGATCTTGATTTCAAAATCGCTCATCTGCCTTAGCGGTGGCTCCAATGGGGCTTTCTCTTCTCCAAAAAAGCCCTCACGCCTTCTTCAACGTCCTCGGTCCTGAGCAGCTCCTGGAGATAAAGCTCTTCGGATCGCTTGAGCGAGAACGAAAAGTCTCTCAGCGAGATCTCCCGCAATCCTCTAAGCGCGATGCGGAGCACGGCGCGGCTTTTTCCTTTCAACTCGTTTGTAAGAGCGTCCAAGGCCTGCTCCAGCTCATGGGCTGGGACCACGCGGGTGATCAATCCCATCGCCAGGGCTTCCTGAGCCGGGATTTTCCGGCCCGTCAGAATGATCTCCGCAGTCCGATGATGGCCGAGCTGCGACGGGAAACGCGCCAGAGCAACCGGAGGATAACAGCCGACGTTGATTTCCGGGGTGGCGAAGAAGCTGTCCTCGGTGGCCAAGACGAAATCACAGGAGCTGGCCAGCTCGCAGCCTCCGCCAAAACAGGCCCCCCGCACCGACGCTATGGTAATCTGGGGCAGTGCCAAGAGGGCGCGAATCACGCCGTGGACCGTCTCCAACATCTCGGGGACTTTTTCCCGGGTGTGGTCGTTAATGTCCACTCCAGCAGAGAAAGCGCGATCCCCGCCGCCACGGATGACGAGAAGATCTACCGCGCTGTCCCCCTCTACCGATTCCAAAACCGTCTTGAATTCCCGCAACATAGGGAGATTCAGCACGTTAAGCGGGGGGCGATCAAGCGTCACCCACGCTGTGCGGTCTCTTTTTTGCATAAGGATATTCATAATATCAGCAAGCGGGAGGAGTGCCTATCTCTGTGTGGTATCCTGACGCTGCAAGCCAAAATGGCTTCTCTTGCCAACCTTCTTTTTTTAAACCACCGATCCCTTTTTTACAAGTGCACCCTCATTTTTCTCATGTGTTTGACAAAGGGCAACGGAAAATTTAAACTAAACCAGTTTTTTTGACATAACCTAGGAGGGTTTTATGAAGACTTTGCGCCTGCTTGTTGTTCCGATCGTCTTATGGGGCGTTATTATCTCTCTTCCGTGGAAGGCTTTGGCAGATGAATATGACGACAGCCAGTCTCATCCGCTTAGGGTCCTAGCCTATGTGGCTTACCCGGCGGCGCTTCTTACAGAGTGGGTTATTTTCAGGCCGTTTCACTTTCTCGTAAGCGCCACCAAGCCGCAAGAGGAGGTCTTCGGCCACAGACCCCACCCGCCTCTGTTTGCTGATCCCGCACCGGGCTATGACTACGGAGTTACAAAGCGGCCCCCTACGCCGCAGCCGGCGGCGCGGAGAATGACCGCTCCGCAAGAACCGGTCTCAGAGCGAGTCACTATCCAGGAAGTCTCCGTGGAGAAGACCGTTTACAAGGAAGTGCCAAAGATCGTCGAAGTGGAAAGGGTTGTCTTTCCCGATATCGCTTTTCGCTTCGACTCGGTTGAGCTCACCGATCTCGGCAAGGGCAAGGCTTATTTGGTCGGCCAAAAGCTAAAGGAGAAATCTGACGTCGTCGTGGCGATTGAGGGTCATGCCGATTATATCGGCAGCGACCAATACAACCAGAGGCTCGGGCTGCGGCGCGCGCAAAGGGTCATGAAAGAGTTGTCCGACCTGGGGATCGAGCCGAGTCGAATGTCCGTCGCCAGTTTCGGCGAGTCCAAGCCCGTGATCGACCAACAAGCCGACTGGGCGCGCGCGGTCAATCGCCGGGTGGAGTTTACAATTACATCTCGCTAACCAGGAATCGCTTAGATCTCAAAGGCCCAGCCGGCATTTGCGGCTGGGCCTTTTTTTCGCGCCTCTTCTTTTCCGGCTTGCCATGATGATGTACCAGCCAAAGGATGCTTTTTATCGCAAGGCCAAAAGAGAAGGTTACCGCTCGCGCGCGGCTTACAAGCTGCTGGAACTCAACCGCCGCTTTCAACTCATCAAGCCGGGCGACCGCGTGGTGGATCTGGGTGCGGCCCCCGGCGGCTGGCTGCAGGTCGCCGCTCAACTCACCGGACCTAAGGGAATGGTCCTGGGCGCGGATATCCAGCCGATCGCCCCGTTTCATGAGCCCAATATCGTCGTTCTCCAGGGCGATGTCACTGCCGCGGAGTGCGCAGAAAAGATCATCGAGCTTTTAGGCTCCTCGGCTGACTGCGTTCTCTCGGACGTCTCGCCCCGCCTGACCGGGATTCACGACGCCGACATCAGCCGCTCCGTCGAGCTAGCTCGCTCAGCGCACAGTGTTGCTTGCCGTCTCCTCAAGCCGGGAGGAAATTTTCTTGTCAAAACTTTTGTCGGGGAAGAGCTGGGCGCCTTTTTCCTGGAGCTCAAGCAGAACTTTCTTTCAGTTCACCGCACCCGTCCCGAAGCGACCCGCAAAGGCTCCTCGGAGATTTATCTTTGCGCGCGAGGGTTTCGCGGGGCTAACTTTCCAGCTTCACGCGCCGTCTAGTGCACTGTAACACTAAATCTGGCAGCGCCGTCCTGGTTCGACACGCTCACCACGAACGGCGCTTTCCTAGCCCGTTCGCACTGAGCTCGTCGAAGTGCGAGCGGGCCACGCTGTTGCCGAATCGTCTGTTACAGCGCGCTAGGTTGCTTCGTTGCACCCTACTCTACGGTCACGCTCTTGGCGAGATTGCGCGGCTGATCGATGTCGGTGCCGCGCTCGACGGCGACATGATAGGCCAGAAGCTGGAGGGGAATCGTGAGCACGACAGGCGTGAGGAAGTGGGAGGCTTCAGGCACGACTAAGCTCCGGTAGGCCGTCGCTCGAACGGTGCCGTCGTCGCAATCGGTCAGCGCGATGACCTTTCCTCCTCTGGCCTCCACCTCTTTGAGATTCGACAGCGTCTTTTGAAAATGGCGGTCCCGGGGCAAAAGGACCACCACCGGCATCTTTTCGTCGATTAAAGCAATGGGTCCATGTTTCATCTCACCGGCCGGGTATCCCTCAGCGTGGATGTAAGATATCTCTTTCAACTTGAGCGCTCCTTCGAGCGCGATCGGGTAGTTGATCCCTCGGCCGAGATAGAGAAAGTCTGAGGCGCTGCTCAGCTCCCGGGCTAGGGTTTTCAGCTCGCCGTCAAGCTTGAGCGCCTCTTCAACCCAATGGGGAAGGTGCATGAGATCTTCTAAGAGTCGCTTGGCTTCAGCTCTCGGAAGGCGGCCGTTCAGCCTTCCCAGACCGATCGCTAGCAGGTAGAGAGCGGTGAGCTGGGAGGTGAAAGCCTTGGTGCTGGCCACGCTGATCTCAGGGCCGGCGTGGGTATAAAAGACTCCGTCCGATTTTTGCGCCAGCGTGGAATCGACCACGTTGCACACGGAGATCACCTTGGCCTTTTTTTTCCGCGCCATCTCCACCGCGGCCAGAGTGTCGGCTGTCTCCCCGGATTGACTGACGAGCAGTAAGAGGGAGCGGGAGTCGATGAGGGGAGAGCGGTAGCGGAACTCCGATCCGTAGTCCACCTCGGCCGGGATCCGGGCAATCTCCTCGAGCATGAATTTTCCCACCAGCGCGGCATGCCAGGCGGTGCCGCAGGCGACCAGGTGAATTTTCTTGGCCTGACGCGCCTGGCTTGCGCTAAGCGGGATCCCCTCGAGCGCGACCGCGCCTTCTCTCAGCGATATCCGGCCGCGGAACGTATCGGTGATGGCCCGAGGTTGCTCGTGGATCTCCTTGAGCATGAAGTGGGGGTATCCTCCCTTGCGCGCAGCCACAGCATCCCAAGTGATTTCCTTGAAAGGGCGGCTGATGGTTTTTCCTCTGGTGTCAAGGACGCGAAAGCCGCCGGCCCTAACTTCAGCCACTTCGCCGTCTTCCAGAAAGGTGACCTTGCGAGTGTGATCAAGAAGGGCGGGGATGTCAGAGGCAACCAGGATTTCCCCCTCGCCCCAGCCGACCACGATGGGAGTCGAGTTCTTGGCTACGATCAGACGCTCGGGATCTTTCTGGTTAAGAAAGACCAGGGCGTAGGAGCCGTGGATTTCCCGCAGGCTCTT
>JAHFAP010000045.1:0-9397 GCA_023250495.1 Deltaproteobacteria bacterium
GAGGGCTCTCCGCGCCACGGAGGTCCAGGCCACGCCCTTCGCCTTCCCCGGCTCGGAGGATGGACTGGATTTCATCTTTAGGTATCCCGATCTCGCCCCCGAGCCCGTAAATCTTGATCATCTGGTCCTCTTCCCGATAGGCCTGGACGGTGATTCGTCGGCCATTTTTAAGGACCAGGGTGTACTGGGCTAAAAGGATTGCGGGCCAGAAGAGAATGGCCATCGTCATAAGGGCGACAATTGGGGTGCGCCGATCCACAAGAAAAATATACATGAACTTCAGAGCTGGGGCAAACAAGCGGTTGCAGAGATGGGATTTAATGCCCGGGACGGAAACTGGGGACGGGAGTCGCAATGGCGTCACTGGATAGGTGTTATGGAAATGCTGAGCAAAATGTCTCCGGAGAATTTTAACAGCGCCGTCTCGTGATTCAATCCGCTGCTTGCATAGTACCAATCGGATATTCTCGACCATCGGCCTCTTAGCCCCTGATAGTAAGAGTCTTCGTGGTCGGGCTTGCCGGCGATTGCCAGCACCTGGCCCTTATTCATCCCAACCTGGACGATTCTGTCGGGATTCTTATAGGGCCGCCAGGCATTGAAGCTCAATGGCGTAAACTGCGCAAGCTCAAGCGGTTTCGAATCGGCAAAAACGGTAGGACTGGCTTGGGTAATAGCCGGGGGAAAGGCCAGAAACAGAGTGATTAGCAGCGGTATCTTCATAAAGCTCAGCGTCATCCTCCAACTTCGTCATGTTTACTCTTTATCCAGTGAAAAAGACGCGTGCGGTAAATATAAGCGCCAAATAGCAGCGCGGCGGAGATGACGGCGAAGATGACGGTCGTCGAATAGTCCTGGTTCCTGACACTGGCGCCTTGGATTGTGAGGAGATAGGTCCCCGGAATGCGGCCGATGGTCGATACAATCAGGAAGGTGCTCAGCCGCATTCGGCTCAAACCCACGACATAGCACAGAACGTCTTTGGGAAAACCAGGGATCAGGAAGAGTAGAAAAGTGATCGTGGCGCCGGTGTTGGTAGTGAGGAAGTTGAATTTATCGAGGAGGTCCTTCCTAAACAGTCTTTCCACAAAAGGCCTCCCCAAGATGCTGGAGAGCTCGAACGCCACCCACGAACCCAGCGTCAGCCCAAGGGTTGACAGGACGAAGCCATAGCCTTGGCCATACACATATCCGCCGACGACGCCCGTCAGCTCGCCCGGGATGGGAGAGATCACCACCTGGAGGGCCTGCAGCAGCACGAATACGGCGGAGGAATAGGGCCCGAAGGAAGCGAGAAAGGTGATGATTCGTTCCTTGCGTACCTGCGATGCCTGGAGATCCTCCAGTTCATCCCACAGAGGCCCCAAAACAGTGAAGGGCTGTGGGCCATACTTGCTCAGTACGAAGATCAGAGTCACCAGCAGAGCAAGGATGGATCCTCTCACAAGGAGCTGTCGTCGTTGCGTGCTCATGTCAAATTTTCATACTAGCAGCAAATCTCATTAAAAACGAGCGCCTCCTGTGTCCCTTTGACGCCGGCGCTTCGACCGTCATTCAATTTTGATTTTTGCTCAGGGATGTATAAACTCGGTGAAGAGAGCAGCGAACAGCGGGCAGAAGTCCGTTTGTATCGGGTTTAAAAAAGGGGAGTAAGTGGACATTTTAGCGCACGGTCTTTGGGGTGGGGTGGGATTTTATTCGTATGGCAAGAAACGATTTGCGGCGGCGTTTCTTCTGGGCATGGCCCCGGATCTGCTTTCCTTTGGCCTCTTCCACGTGACCAGGCCAGGGTGGCTTAAGCTCCGTTTGCTCGGGCAAATATCTGGACCGCCCCCGCTCTCTACCCTGCCGTCCTACCTGTTTCAGGCCTACAATTTGACTCATAGCTTGGCTGTGTGGGCGCTCTTTTTCGGACTGCTCTGGATTGTGAGCAGGCGGCCTCCTTGGGTATGGCTCGCCTGGGGTCTGCATATCGTTTGCGATATCCCGACACATAGTTCGAGCTATTTCCCCACACCGTATTTATGGCCCTTTCCCACTCCGTTCGTTGAGGGGGTGCCCTGGACGGCGCCCTGGTTCATGATGGCCAATTATACGGCTCTCCTTGCGGTGTACGTCGGGACGTTTCTCTACGTGCGGAAAAGGAATCTCGTAAAATCGAGCTAAAGATGAGGGGGGTGACTAGAGAGTGAGAGTATCGGTCGGGCAGGAAAGAGAATCCTGCCCGACCATCTGGAAAAGCTAAAATAGAAGGGCTTGAAGCAAAAATTACTTTGCCTCTTTTTTCATCTCTTTCTTCTCTTCCATCATCCCTTCTTTTTTCTCGGCCTTAGCCGCCTTGACGGAGCTGGCTACCATCTTCCCTTCCTTTTCGGTGTAGGAAACGGTAACCATGTCCTTTACCTTGACCTTCTCGAGCGCCTCCTTAGCAGCCTTAGTCTCGGCCGTGAAGCTTATCTCCTTGTCCTTCACCTTGACTGCCAGCATACCCGCCTTAGCATCGACGGATACGACCTCGCCTGTAGCACTTTTTGCCTTAACCTCCGCCTTCTTCTCCGGCGCCATCTTCTCCTCAGCCTTCTTTTCAGCCGCGAAGATTACTGGAGGAAAGGCCAAAGCGGATCCGATCAGGACCGCCACAAGCCACAAAAACCATCTGCTTCTCATATCTACTCTCCTTTCGTTTACCCCTATTATTACGCCCTAAAATTTGCCCCCTCTCCTCAGTCCTGCCAACCGGGGTTAATTGGCCCAAGATGGGGCATTTTGATGCCGTGGATTCTTAATCAAAGCCCAGCCACTTGTCAAGAGCTATGCCGGGGGCTGTGCAGGGGGGGTGGGTTGGGCGTTGGACCGGGCGAGGGTAAGAAGCTCCGGTAGGGGCAGCTTGGAAACCAGGATACAGATGAGTTTCCCTTCGCGGTGGAAGACTGCATTGATCCCGGCGCGCGAATAGGTATAAAAATTGGTTGTTTTTTCTGCGGCGAAAAAGATCTCGGCTCCGGGCGGGGCATCTCTTTCGGTGCCCAGAAAGGTGTAGCAGGTGACCGATATGCCCTCGCCTTCATAAACGGTCACGAGGACCTTTCGGCCACCAAATTCCCGGACTGTGCCCCCCACGGCCTTTAGATTCATCATCGACAGATCGTATGTCATGGGGGCGAACTTGTCGTCCACAGAGTGATAGAGCATTTCTTTAATTTCCTCAGGGCTCCCCGCTCGAATGATAGGCAGCTCGCCGCTGACAATTTTCTCGTGGGTCTCAAAAGCGGTCAATGAGATAGGCCTTCCGGCCGGCCGCATCATGTAAAGCACAGGGAGAACCAGGAGGATGAGCAGGGCCAAAGCCAGTGCTGGCCGGAGATAAAGCCTTGCATCCCGGGCCGGGCCTATGCTGCGCGTGGGCTTCTGCGCAAAGACGCGTGGGTCGTGGAGAATTTTTTCCCTCAGCTCAGCGGGCGCTCCGAGGCCAGCGCCGGCTTTGCGAACCTCTCTCTTGAGCTCCAGTTCCTGGCTATAGATAAGCTGGCACCTGGAACAATCCTTGAGATGGCCCTCGATCGAGGCTCGCTCCGACCCGGGCAATTGCTTGTCCACCAGGGCGGTGATGAGTTCTTGCGCTTCTTCGCATCTCATTGCCATCCTACGCCTTCTCTTTGGCTCCGACGTAATTCTTTAGGTATTGATAGAGAATTTTCCTTCCGCGGAAGAGCCGCGAGCGAACGGTTCCCAAAGGGCACGAGAGGACCTCCGCCGCCTCGGCGTAGGAGAAATCTCCCATATCCACCAGAATGATGGGCATGCGGAACTCCTCGGGGAGCTTTTTCAGGGCATCGGTGACCTTCACGTTCAACTCTTTAAGCAAAATCTGGCTTTCCGGTCCAGGGTTTTCTGTAGGTACCCTTTCCCAATAGTCCCTCTCTTCATCCTCCTCCCCGGCTTTATCCTCCACCGAAACCCACCGCTTCGTCTGGTGATAGTGATCGAAAAAAAAATTATAGAGGATCTTCGTCAGCCAGGCCTTCAGGTGCGTTCCGGGGGCGAACTGTTGGTAGGAGCCGAGCGCGCGCGCATAGGTCTCCTGCACAAGATCCTGGGCCTCGTCCGGCTCCTTTGCAAGATGGAATGCCACCCGGTAGAGATGGTCGAGATGCAACATCGCCTCACGTGCGAATTTTTCCCGTGCGTCCTCCTTGGGAGACTTGCCGCTCCAAACCACGCAGCCATTCTAGCCAACGGAATGGCCCGTGTCCATCCAGTAAAACAGCTTTACGGCCTTCAAAGTTCCCGGAGTTCAGAGGCCTTCAAAGATAGGATCAATCCAGTTGGATGATCTTTTCGAAAAGCAGGTAAGGGGTGCGGCTAGACTCCTGCAGAGCCCTTTGGATCAGTTTCCTTCCTTCAGGGCTGATCGCTTGATCTTGAAGATAGGGGGCATAGAAATAGTTGTGGTAAAAGTGATCGGGATGAACCTCGACCCAGGCGCGGATCTTTTTCGCCTGGCTTGGCAGACGCCACCGGAAGTCTGCTTGGAATTTTTCGCCTGGCGCGATGCGCGTGTCGAAATGTTCTTTCCATTGGCCGTCCTCGAATCTGGCGTCCCAACCGATAATCCGTTCCTGCTGTGTGCCCTCAATGGTGTTGCCGGCGTTGTCCAGAAGTGCGGCGCGCACAAAAACCTTGGGGGTGATATAAGTCGGAAATTTGTGCCCAACGGCGGCGTTGGTTACTTCCACCTTTATCTCCGCTCTTTCTGGAGCTGAGCGGTCCTGAGTAATCTCTGCGTCAACGCGCACTCCCCCTTTGACCCATTCCTCGTCGTGGATTCCTTTCCAAAAATGGCGGCGGTTGGGCATGTGGCATTCCTGGCAGCTCGCATCGCCTTGTCCCCATATGCTGTTCTTCCATTCGCGGTAGGTATCCTGTATCGGTTTTCCGTTGATCAAGACTGAGTCTTTGGGGTCAAATTGGTGGCAGTCTTTGCAGAACTCTGCCTTTTCAAAATAGGGCGTGCGCTCAACTCCCCCGTGGTTGGCCATCCCGGTTGGGTACTTTGATGCGGCAAGCGCTTCTGCTTTGGGTGGACCGAAGCGCCGGTGCTGCCGGACATGGCATGCCGCGCAGGTGATTCCCTGAAGCTCCAGTCGGGAATCAAAGTAAGGATTTTTCTCGAAAGGTCCTTTCTCCTCGGTGCCTGATTTAGCTACCAAAAGGCTTTGCTCGCTTAGCGGAGCATGGCAAGTCATGCAGAGCATCGCCTCGTCAGGACTGCTATGGAACAAATCAATAATCTGGCCCCACGGCCCCGGCCCCATCGCCTTGCTATGGACGCTCTCCTTCCAATCGGAGTATTGCTGGGGGTGGCAGCTACCGCAGGCCTCGGGAGTTAGTGAAGCCTCTTTCTCAGTGAATAAGGCTGGCGCCAGGCCCTGAAGCGGAATGGGTCTCTGCCAGTAGGCCGTAAAAAAATCCTCTATGCTTTGATCTACAGAAAGGTTGGTAGGGGGCAGGTTATCTTTTGGAGTGCGTGGGAGGAGAAATCTGGTGACTATAAAAGCGATGGCTAGAATTCCAAAAAGAGAACCTACGGCTAGGAGCGCTCGTTTCGGCAAACAAAAATGCAATCTTTTTCCCCTCCTTAGAAGAACCTTATCTTAAAATGGTCCTCAGATCAAAAAAAGTTCCTGTTCTTTTAGTGGGAACTTTTAACCTCACGTTTCAGTTCCAATTACATTAAGACCGCAATTTGCGGTCCAAAAAGGAGGGGTTTTATGAGGACAAGGTTTGTTTACTTCGTGCTGGCTCTGGTTGCCACGGCGTTCCTGCTGGCTCCGAGTTTGACCTTTGCCCAGGCGAATCCCTGCGCCGCTAAGAACCCGTGCGCGGTGAAGAATCCCTGCGCGGTCAAGACAGAAAAGAAGGCCGAGAAGAGCAAGAAAGATACGGCGGCCAAGAGCAAGAAGGGGACGGAGAATCCCTGCGCTGCCAACCCCTGCGCCACTAAAAAGTGAGCCGCCGGTCCGCTTTTAGAGGGGAGAATAGCGGGGGTATCCTCCCCTCTTCACTTTCTGTTCTGTTCCACCTCTCCTGGCAATCACTCTTGTAGAGCAACTTTTAGTTGGGCTAAACTCCGCTGCAGGACTATAAGTAAATCACCATCCTTGGGGAGGATTGGAAAACATGCCATACATTAAGACCATCGATGAGGCTGAAGCCAGTGGGCAGATCAAGGAGATTTACGAGAGACGAAAAGACCACCACTCGGGCAAGGTCTCCAACATCGCCAAACTCTTTAGCCTGCGCCCGGACTTGTTGGACGCGCAGCACCGGTTTTCGCGCGCGATCCAGTTTGGCGGCTCCAGCCTGGGGGTCAAGCGGGAGGAGATGATCTCGGTTTTGGTAGGCTCTCTCCTCAAATGCAGTTATTGAACGGTCGCCCACGGAGAGTTTCTCCGTAAAGAAATTGGCGGGGATTACGACCTGGTCATGAAAATCGCTCACGACTACCGTGATGCGGGGTTGGAGCGGAGAGACGAGGCGATGCTGGAGTATGCCGAGAAGATGACTCTGAAACCCAGCGAGATGAGCGAGAAGGATGTGCAAAAACTCAGGGATGTCGGCTGGACTGATAGGGAAATCCTCGATATCGCGGCGGTGACGAGCTACAGGAATTTCATCACCCGCATGGCAGATGCTCTGGGCGTAGAACTGACGGAAGATTATAGGAATCTCCGCAGGGATTATGTGGAGTCTCTAATGGTAGGAAAGCGGCTATTGTAGGGTAAACTCCAGCTTCGGACTTTGGTCAGGTCGAAAAAGCGATTAAAGATTACTTAAACGCCGAGGGCCATCTTCGCTACGCCACAGACGCGGAAAAAGCGGGAGGAGGATTGTCTTAGAAAACCTACCTTGTTTTCTTCTTCAAGCTCTCAGGGTCAAATTCGGTCCCATTCAGAGCGAACTTCCGTTCGACCGGCACCGGATTAAGAATGCTCTGCAGAACATAACAGCCGTTCTCGGCGTTGCGGACCACTGCGGCGACCCGATCGGGAGACTCTTCAGATTGCAACTCCAGGCGCGTCTCGAAACCCAAACCCTGAGCCTTCACGGTCTCTGCGAGCACTGAACCTTCGCTTTTGAACTTAGCCTTCACGAATACACGCGCCTTGTCGATTTTCGTTTTCATCATTTCCCCGTACCGGGAAATCTGGGTGAGCAGTCAGAAAGCTAGCGAGAGGCCAAAGTAAGCTAGCGGAGTTGGCGCTGTATTGTCGCCCCCAACGCGCTCTGGTTCATCGCAATGAACCGTAAAGCCTCTCGCGTGTCCCTCTTTGCGCATCTTCTCCAAGGTCTCAGCGTCCGCCTCCAACACAATTTCTCTTTTCACCTGAATATCCTCTGTCATTGTAAATCTCCTTTCGGCCCAGCCAATCTCCCGGCGTCAACATAGGTAAAACGACATTGAATGGCAAACTGCGCGGGCTCTATCTATTTAAGCTAAACAGTTCCGTCTTTGGATAGTGATCCACCCAGCCAAACCAAAACGAGGGCGTTGTCGGCAGCGCTTCGAACTTCTTACCCTTCATTGGACCTTCGATCGCAGTGCCGGCAAGCGCTTCCCATACTGATCGACTTGTATCGTCAACGAGGAAAAAACCTTTCTTGTCCGGCTTTGAGCTTTTCTTGAAGGTGAGAGTCTTTCCATCCAAGTTTCTTCTGAAAATCATTCCTGTGGTGCCCCCCTCGTCAAAGACGATCAGGAGAGGCATTCCGTCAAAGACATCGTTAACGACCGGCTCTCGGCTTAAGGCAGAGAAGGGATAGGCTTTGGCTTTTTCGTTTAGAACCAACCCGAGGACAAACTCCTTGGGATAGATCCGTTTATCCGATAGCCGCGGAGGGATGATGCCTGTCTCGGGAGAGCGATAATAAGATTCGTAGGGATCGCGAACAGAACCGAGAAGGGATTTTTTTTCGGTGCTGAGAACCTTCGAGTCGGGATGGAGTTCTCTCCATGTCTCCCAGCGAGTGAACATGGACTGCACTGGCCGGAGCTTTTCTCCTTTCAGTGGACCGGTTATGGCCGCGCCGACCAAATGGCTCCAGAGGCTATCCGTCTGATGATCGTACATCACTAAAGAATTGGCGTGGAGTTTACCTGAGACCCCAAACGTCAACTCTCTGCGTGCGATCCTGCGGTCATACACGATGGCCGTATAGCAGAGCGGTCACCAGGTAACCGCTATAGGCACACCGCCGACTTTGTCGTTTATGATCTCATGGCGGCTCAAGGTAGGAACGGGATAAGCCCGGCCATCGCCGGCAATCTCCACGCCAACCACAAAATTCTTTGCATTAAGCCATGAAACTTTCTTCCCTTCCTCGAAAGAAGGAGAAAGAATAGCCGGGATCGCGTCCTTTGGTAGAACCGTGACGATCTCATCCGGACGGAGATCTGCCGCCCCCAGAGCTTGTGCGTTGAGCAGAAGCAAAAAAGAGAAGAGGACGACGTTTCCTGTGAGTGAGGCCACAGTTTCTCGCGACGCACTATGCACGAGGGCGATAAAGGGCACCGATGATTCCTCCATAGATGAGATGAACCATGAGGCTCAAGACCTGAGGCGGGATGCCTCCTTTGGGAGCCGCGCCTGGGGCGCACGGATTAGCAGCTGCGGTGGCACATGGATTGGCTGCCTTTAGAGCGCAGGGATTCGCCGCTGGGGCTTTTGCTGCACAAGGATTCTTCTGAACAGAGCACGGATTTGTCGGCTGCGAAGCACACGGATTTGAACTCTTAGGGGCATAGGGATTGACCGGGGCTTTGGCCGCACAAGGATTGGCTACAGCGCAGGGATTAGCGGCTGAAGGGGAGGCGCCAAAGATTTGGGAAGCCAACTGAAGCGACGGTTCCAGCAGAGTGATGGCAAAAAGCCACGGCAGAAGCGAAAAGAGAGCACCCTTTAGCCAATTAGGGCCAGGAAGCCAAGAATAGAAAAAAGCTGCGTAAATAAGCGCAAGGACGATACCATTACCGAAGTGGACAATCGCTCCAAGAGCGTACGGTGACGCCTTTAGAGGAAAAACAGAACCGAGGGCGGCCATAATATCCATGGGTGGGAGACCCATAAGGGGGGGAAGACCGTACATGATAATCGTCATAACCACAGTCCCCACAATCCCGGCTTTGAAGGCGCTTATGGGATTTAGCTGCTTAAGCATACCAGTCCTCCCATCTCTTAATGGTTTTTCCTACTACATATAACCCGCGTCTCCCTAGGAAAGTTCCCTGAAGGAGCTAAGGGATTTTTCTCAGCGCCTCCAGGATCTCTTCATTGGTCGGTCTTTTTCTGTAGTCCACCTCGATGAACTTCCAGCGCACCACGCCCTGCTTGTCGAT
>JAHFAP010000045.1:9497-16027 GCA_023250495.1 Deltaproteobacteria bacterium
GGAAAGTTCCCTGAAGGAGCTAAGGGATTTTTCTCAGCGCCTCCAGGATCTCTTCATTGGTCGGTCTTTTTCTGTAGTCCACCTCGATGAACTTCCAGCGCACCACGCCCTGCTTGTCGATGACGTACGTGGACGGATGGGGCCAACCTTTGCCGTCCGGATTGAGAATCCCATAGCGATCAATGACCGCGTGGCTTTTGTCCTCGAGCATGGGAAAATCGATCTGACCGGCAGATCTCTCGTTCAGCTTCTGGATGAACTTCTTGGTTTCCTCATGGCTATCGATGCTCACCGCCAGGATCTGGACCCTCTCTTTTTCTTGCTTCGTCAAAAGACTTTTCAGCTTCCCGAGCTGTTCCGTGCAGTAGGGTCACCAATGGCCCCGGTAAAAAATCAGGACGACATCTTTCTTGCCGTGAAAATCGGTGAGCGAGATCCTCTTCCCGTCCACGTCCTCCAGTGTAAAATCGGGCGCATGATCTCCGACCTTGACTCTCTCCAGGTCCGTGGGGGGCATGTTAGCCCTGTCTTTAGGGCCCAACTGGGCGTAGGTGGTCGAAATCGAAAAAAGGACAAGCGCCATAACCATGGTGAGGCGGCTTTGCCACATAGATCCTCCTTTGGGGATATAAACTTCTTTCCCCCTTCTTTAGTTCCCGCTCTTTGCCTCTATGGCGTCCTTCTGATCTTTTGCAGAAGGGGCGAGCGCAGCAGATGGTAGGAGACGACGCGGAAAAGATTCGGCGCCAGCGCCTTGAAGAAACAGACCGCGGCCAGCCAGGACGGGATGATCGCTTGGAACCTCTCTTTCTCGATCATGCGGATTACAACGCGGGAGACGTCTTCGGTTTTCAGGATCAAAAACTCTGGCGCTCCTAGGGTCATCCGGTCAAAGAGCAGGTGCATCTTGGTGCGCACCGGCCCCGGGCAGATCACGGAGACATGGATGCCATGAGGTCTGAGCTCGTGGTAGAGGCTCTCGCTCAGGCCAATGAGGGCAAACTTGGTAGAGCAGTAGGCCGCCATATAGGGCGTGCCGATCTTTCCTGCAACAGAGGAAATGTTGATGATGTGGCCCGACCTGCGCGCGATCATAGATGGAAGGACTTCCTTCGCGCAATAGACTGCGCCCAGGAAATTGGTCCGCACCATGCTCTCGATCGCATCCAACGGAATGTCGGCAAAGCTCTGGTAGAGCCCAAAGCCGGCATTGTTGATCAGGATATCGATCTTTCCGAACTGCGAAACCACCTTCTCGACCGTTTCCTTCACCTGCTGTGGACTGCTTACGTCACAGACGTGAACTGTAGAAGAAGAGCTGTAGCGCTTCAGTTCATTCGCTGTTTCCTGCAGCCGTTCTAGGGAGCGGCCGCAGCCCACGACGGTCGCTCCTCGCGCCGCTAGGTCGATGGCAAGGCGCTGGCCGATGCCGCTAGAGGCGCCGGTTATCAGCACCACTTTGTCTTTGAAATCCATCTGGACCTGCAAGCCTCGGCATGAATGATGGCTGTTAGGGACCGGATCGTTGCTGCTGAATTTTACGCAAGGAGACTTCTGAGCGCCTCCGGGATCGCGGGGTAGCGGAATTTGTATCCTAACTTCTGGGCCTCGGCCGGGATGACCCGCTGACCGGTAAGGAGCATCTCCGCCATCTCCCCCAACATCACGCGCAAGGCGAAAGCTGGGACCGGCGCCCACGACGGCCGGTGGAGGACGCTGCCTAGGGTCCTGCAAAACTCCTTCATCGTGACCGGATTGGGGGCGGTGCTGTTGATCGCTCCGCGCGCGTTGGGGTGTTCGATGAGGAACTGAATCAGGCCGATCTCATCTTCCAAGTGGATCCACGACATCCACTGACTTCCCGAACCCAACGGGCCGCCGATGAAGAGCTTAAACGGAGGAACCATCTTGGACAAGGCTCCGCCGCCTTTTCCGAGGACGATTCCGGTGCGCAGTCGAACGACCCTGAGACCGTGATTTTCGGCTTTCTTCGCCTCTTCTTCCCAATCGCCGCAGACTCGGGAAAGAAAATCGTTGCCTGGCCCCTGCTCTTCCGCGAGCCGCTCATCACCATGCGGACCGTAATAACCGATGGCCGAGGCGTTGAGCAGAAACGTGGGCTTCTTTTTGGCTTTGCCAATGGCGGTCACCAGCGCGCGGGTCGAGTTGATTCGGCTTGATCGGATCTTTTTCTTCTGGGCCTCGGTCCACCTTTTACCTGCGATCGGTTCGCCCGCCAGGTTGATCACACCGTCAGTGCCATCGAGCGCCTGCTCCCAGGCTCCGGCGGATTCAGGATTCCAAGTGATCCATGCTTTGTTGGGAGAGACTGTGTCAGACGATGTCGAACGGGTCAGTAGTGTGAGTGAATGGCCTCGCTCGATGAGTCTACTGCAGAGTGCCGAGCCTATGAAGCCGGTTCCGCCTGCGACAACGAGATTCATTGTGTCTCCTCCCGTAAAAAATCAGTCCTTAACAAAGTGTCCAAGGGTGCTATGATGGCTGAGATCAAACTATTTCCTGCCCCGCGTGTCAAGATGAACAGAGACAACGGAAAAGTTTCACGCCGCAGAGTCGTCGTTAGCGGACTGGGGATCGTCAGCCCCAATGGCATCGGAGCAGAAGCCTTTTGGCAGGCCACTCGTTCCGGCGTCAGCGGAGTGAGTACGATCAGCCTTTTTGACCCGACAGCTCTTCCCTGCCGTATCGCTGGGGAAATCAGCGGTTTTCGTCCTGAAGACTACCTGGCACCGAAAGAGCTCCGGCGGGTGGGAAGGGCAGTACCCCTGGCCATCGCAGCGACCAAGGAGGCCCTTCACACTGCCCGGGTGGATGCGGATGCCATGAGCCTGGAAGAGAAGCGCTCATGGGGTGTGATCCTCGGAAGCGGCGGCGGGACGCCGGACTTTATCGAGGAGCAGTACCGGCTCTACTTTAGCGATCAACTGCGCAAGGCGAGCGCCTATAACATCTCAAGCTCAACCATCGGCACCCTCTCCAGCGAGATCTCTCTCTACTTTGATCTCAAGGGTCCCAGTCACATCATCTCCACCGGCTGCACCAGCTCGACGGATGCCATTGGATACGCCTTCAATCTGATCCGCTTCGGTCTGGCCGACCATCTCGTCACGGGTGGAGTCGATGCCACCATTACGCCCGGCATCATGCACGGATTTTCGATCATGCGCGTGGTCTCGGCGTCGCGTAACGAAGAGCCGCAGCGCGCGTCGCGGCCGTTCGACCGCCTGCGCGACGGCTTTGTTTTGAGCGAAGGGGCCTGGATTCTGGTCCTCGAAGAGAGGGAGCGAGCTCTCTCCCGTGGGGCGCGGATCTTTGCCGAACTTTTGGGATATGCTTCGACCTGCGACGCCTATCACACCGTGCGTCTCGATCCGAGCGGGGAGGAGCCCGCGCGGGCCATGTCGCTGGCGCTGCAGGACGGCGGTCTGGCGAAGGAGGAAGTGGGATATCTCGCCCCGCACGGCACCTCGACAATCTTGAACGACAAAACAGAGAGTCAGGCGATCAAACTCTGCTTCGGCCGTAGGGCCTACGAGATTCCTATGAGCTCGATCAAGTCGATGATCGGCCATCCCCAGGGGGCATCGGGAGCGGCGGGAGTCGCCGCTACAATCCTGGCTCTGAAGGACGGCTTTCTGCCGCCGACGATCAACTACGAGGAGCCTGATCCCGAATGCGACTTGAACTACCTTCCCAACCAAGGGCTGGCCAGAGAGGTCGAGATCGCTCTGTGCAACTGCATCGGTTTTGGATCGAAGAACTCGGCGCTGGTGGTTGGGCGCGGCGAGCGCGCGCTGTCTCCGTGAAGGGCCACTCAAAAGGGAGCGTTTTTTCGCTCAAGGAATGGCCTAAAAGCATTCCGGAGAGGCAAGCCTATGTGGATCCGATCTTCGCGACGATAGCGCGGAGATATGACTTGGTGGGCCGGCTGTTTTCCTTGGGCCAGGGACAGCTCTGGAAGAAAAAGAGCGTCGGCCTCATCTCCACGAATCACCCACAGAGAATCCTAGACCTGGCATGTGGGACCGGGGACTTTCCCATTCATCTGAGGAGGGCCGGCTTCGAGGCACCGATTGTCGGGCTGGACCGGAATCCCGCGATGCTCGAAGTAGCCCGCGAGAAGTGCTCACGTCTGCCAAGGATCACGTTTATCCAGGGAGACCTGATGCATATCTCCCTCAAGGATCAATCGTTCGATGTTGTCACCATGGGCTATGGCCTGAGGTATCCTGCGGACATACGCGCAATTCTCAAGGAAGTTTTCCGGTTGCTGCGCAGCGGAGGAATCTTTGTGGCCATGGATTTTGGCCTGCCCAGGAATACTCTGTACCGCAGGATCTGCTTCGGATATCTGCTATGCTTCGGGAGTCTTGTGGGTCTTTTGCTGCACCGCAAAGCGGATACCTACTGGCATATCGTTGAGTCTCTGAGAGTTTATCCCGGGCAAGAAGCCGTGAGGAAGTGGCTGGGCGAGGCTGGCTTTGCTAAGGTCCAAATGCGCGAGCTGTTTGGAGGCATCATAGTCATCCACCGCGGGACCCGGCTGTGAAGCAGCCCTCTTCCAGGAGCTGCACTCCCCCCTTTGGCCCTCCGGTGCGCTTCCCCTGCAGGACTGAGGGGGGAGTTTTCCCCTTGTCATTGTTGCAGAAGCGAATAGAATTGGCCAGTCAGGTTTCTGCCAATGAGCGACGAGTTCACTCAAGCCGAGCAACTGGGTCTCGGTTCTTTCTTTACTAATCTGGATCGGCCCGTCTTTGGGCTCAAGCTCCCGCAGGAAGTCGCCGGCGCCCTTTTCTCGCGCTACAGCCGCTCGACGAAGAGTCTGCGCCGGACTTTTTTGGATGAATTCCTCGGCGATCCGGAGCTGGCGCTGAAAGAAGTGCTCGGTGGTTCCGTGCCGGCGGATGATCAGAGCGTTGCGTTGAAGAAGGCCCGCGCCTTCTATGAACGTGTCTTGGTCGGCTACGGCGATGACTCTGTAGCCCAACTGGGCGGGGCGCACGTCGCTTGCGAGAACATCTCCAATGTCGCGGCAAACATTTTGGAAGATGCGCGCATCGGAATCGCCCCGCTCGAGAAGTCAACCCGCTATGTCCGCTTCGACCAGAAAGACGAAAACGGAAACCATCTGTTTTACCGCGAGCCCAAGATCATGGCCTCGCCCTATCGGACAGCCTATTTGGAGACTTTGAATCTTCTCTTTGAAACCTACTCGCGGCAGATCGAGCCGATGATCGAGTTTGTAAAAAGATCGCTTCCCATCGAGGAGGTCGAGCTGCGCCACCCCCAGAGCGGCGAGCCTCTGAGTTACCGAGAAGCTCAAAAGGACGAGAAGCTCAAGCGCTGGGCCGAGACTGCCTATCGCTCGACAGTGAGGGCCCAGGCCTGTGACATCCTCCGCGGCTATCTGCCCGCGGCGACGCTGACCAACGTCGGCTTCTTCGGCGTTGGCCAGGCCTTTGAGTATCTCCTCACCAAGCTCTACTCCCACGAGTTGACCGAGGCGAGAGAACTTGCTGGGGCGATTCATCAAGAGCTTAACCAGCTAATTCCCTCCTTCGTGAAGCGGGCGAAGTTCAGCGAGTATACGGCTGAGACCTATGCAGCTACGCGCTCCCTAGCTCAGAAGCTGGTGCGTACGAAGCCAGCAGAATCTCGGAAACAGGTGACCTTGATAGATTATGACAGGACCGCAGAGGACAGAGTTCTAGCGGCAATCCTCTATCCCCATCTTCGGCATCCTCTAGAGCAGCTGAGGAAACTGGCGTTGAAGTTGTCCAAAAAAGAGCGGCAAAAGATTCTTGATGAATACCTCAAGCGCCGCCGGCACAGGCGGGACAAGCCTGGGCGCGCGCTCGAGCAGGTCTATTACACCTTTGATGTCGTCGGAAATTTGGGGCTCTATCGCGATCTGCACCGCCACCGAATCCTCACACAGGAAAGGCAAGATTTCACGACCATCCATGGCTACGACACGCCCGAAGAGATCGTCGAGGCTGGCTTCAAAGACGACTTCGACCGGTGCATGGAGAAAGCCGCTAAGCTCTACGAGAAGATCCACAAAGACTTCCCTCTGGAAGCGCAGTATGTTGTGCCGTTCGCTTTCAAGATCAGATGGACTATGACGATGAACCTGCGCGAAGCGGTCCATATCGGCGAGCTGCGCACCATGCCCCAGGGCCATCCCGACTATCGGTTCATCGTCCAGGAGATGTGGCGCAAAATTCAGAAAGTTCATCCGACGTTCGCGGAGTATGCGAAGTTTATCGACTGGAAGACTTATCGTCTCAGTCGTCTGCAGTCGGAGATGAGAACAGAATATAAAAAGTCCGCTTATGAGTGAGGAGCAATGAAAAAGATTTTTGGGCTTCTTCTAATCCTAGTGGCGCTTGGTGCCGACGGATCTTTATCTGACGCGCAGCAGGCAAAGAAAGTCCCTCGGATAGGACTTCTATCGCCGTTCTCTCCTCCCGATGCCGAGCTCTGGCACCAGGCATTCCGGCAAGGTC
>JAHFAP010000046.1 GCA_023250495.1 Deltaproteobacteria bacterium
CTTGAAATTTAGAGTTCGTGAACGTTCCTCGGTCGAGATCTGCATCACCGCGTCCGGTTGTATGTGTAGTCTTCGCGCTCGGTCGCGCCGGCGCGCAGCTCCGGCTTGAACGGAGGAAGTTTACTGCGAAGCCGCGCGTGCGCATCTAACGCCGCCTGATCCGTCCAGCGTTCGATAAGCGCAAGCTTGTCCGGATTCACCACGCTCTGAAAGACCTCGAACTGCTCGCAGCCCGGCTCCTTCATTATCTCTAAGCAGCGAGGCTTAAACGCCTGCGCCAGCTCGGAGCCTTTTCCCACTGCCGCGGTGATCGTTACAATCAATCGAACCGCCATCTTCCCTTCTGACGACAGGCCGGCCACAAAGGCCCACCTCCCATAGCCTGTCACTGGCAGGCGTTATGATGGTTGTGCTCGGCCCGTTAGTTTAACGCCCGCCAGTGGCGGGCTATGGCGTCAACGTACTAAAAGAGTACGCCTGCGTCTAGCCTGTCCTGAGAACCGTTCGTTTCCTTCGACAAGCTCAGGACGAACGGTGCCGAAGGATCGCTTTCTCGCGCGCCGGCCGGAAAAAAGTGGGGTCCAAGGGCAAATCGTGGGTGGCGTGGACGAGCATGAAATGGGAAGGAAAAAGGAAACAAGTCCGATATTTCGCTCTAGGACTCGATTCAACGAACGCTTCAATTCGAGCCGATTGGAATTCAAGAGAGTCTCTCTCGCGGTAGCGTGCCCCGTTCTAATTCACGTGGCTCCAGGCGTGATAGGAGCTGCGCACGAGGGGACCGGATTCGACGTGGCGCTCACTAAGTTTTTTCTGCCGAATGTTGATGGCCGTTTGATTCGTATAACCGAAGCCACTCCTCCATCGGCACAAATTTTTCATTGATCGCTTGTTTATCCCAAACGATCCATCCACCGCATTTCTCGGTCAGGTACTTTAACTGCTCGATTTCATCGGGGCTGCAAATATCGTTTCGTTTGCCGGTAACCACATCCCATAAGATGTATTCAAGGCCGCCCAGCCAGCCCGCACACCAGCGCTCCTCGGAAATCTCCGACATCAGCTTTCTAAGCAGACCGGCAGTGATCTTTTGTTCATCCATTACAAAGCCTTTAAGAAATCTTCCTCGCTTCTTTGCGCATTGTATCAATGGCGAATTGAGTAGGGGATTGGGCGCGCTTCAAGGCAACGGATCGCGTGCGGCCCTGAGCGGTAGCATGTAGCATGGGGACGTTGGCCACCCACCATCCATCTTCTGCCCTATGAAGAATAACCGTATAGCTTCGGCTCATGCGGCTCATTGTGACAAGCGATACAATAAAATGCAACAGCTAATTCACGTGACTCCAGGCGTGATAGGAGCTGCGCACGAGGGGACCGGATTCGACGTGGCGGAAACCGAGCGTCCGTGCGTCGGCTTTGAGCTGCTCAAATTCATCCGGCGTGACGTAGCGTTCGACGGCAAGCTGATCTTTCGACGGCTGGAGATATTGCCCCAGCGTAACGATATCGCAACCGACCGCCCGCAGATCTCCCAGCGTAGCCATCACCTCGTCTAAAGTCTCTCCGACTCCCAGCATTAAACCTGACTTGGTGAGAACGTCTGCTCGCATCCCCTTGGCTGCTTTCAGAATATCGAGCGAGCGGTTGTAAACGGAGCCGGGCCTGACTTTCTTGTAGAGCCTCGGCACGGTCTCGACATTGTGATTGAGGATATGAATCCCGGAGCGGACCACGGTCTCCAAGGCGCGGTGGTCTCCCTTGAAATCGGGAATCAGCACCTCGACCCGGATGCCGGGATTCAGTGACTTGATCCAGAAAACGGTCTTAGCAAAGTGAGCGGAGCCACCGTCGGGAAGATCATCGCGATCGACCGATGTGACCACGATGTGCTCTAAGCCCAAGTCCTTCACGACCAGCCCCACGTTGTGCGGCTCCTCCGGATCTAGGAGTGTCGGCTTGCCCTTGCTGATCGCGCAGAAGCGGCAGCCGCGCGTGCAGATATCTCCGAGGATCAAAAAGGTCGCGGTGTTGTGGCCCCAGCACTCGCCGATGTTAGGACAGCGCGCCTCCTCACAAACGGTGTGAAGATTATGGTCTCTTAGAATCCGCTTGAGCCGGAGGTAGTTGGGGCTTCCGGGCGCCCTGACCTTAACCCAGTCTGGATGTCTTCGTGGCATAATTCTTTATCAGGCTGTTGAAAAAGGCCCATATACTTCGTTGCGCTCGCTCGATTCGCTGCAACGTACGACAGGAGTACGCCTCCGCTCATCGACCATCGCGCGCCTCGTACCTGGAGCCTTTTTGACCAGCCTGAAAGTCGAATAGATTTACAATCTGCTTAATCTCTGAATAGCCAAACAACTCAGCAAAATGATCGACAAATCTTTCCTTAACACGCTCCATGCTTTGCTCTTTACCCAGTTCTCTAGCCATCGAAGTCACTTCGGCCCAGGTAAGACCGCAAGGAATGATGCGATCAAAATAGGACAGATCTGTGTTCACGTTCAGGGCCAGGCCGTGATAGGTAATTCCCCTGCGCACGGCGACGCCGATAGCCGCGATCTTTTTCTTCCCGATCCAAACGCCGGTCCAAGGTGGATTTCGCTCCGCTTCGAGACCAAAGCTCTTGAGTGTTCGAATCGTCGCCTGCTCGAGATACCTGAGATACCGGTGGACGTCTTTTCGCAGCCGCGATTTGAGATCCACAATTGGATAGACCACCATCTGGCCCGGTCCGTGATAGGTGACATCTCCTCCCCGGCTGGTGCGAAGGACAGGCGCTTCGCCCGGATCGAGGACATTCAACTCTTTTCCGCCGCGCCCGATCGTAATCACGCGGGGATGCTCGACGAAGAGAAGAATGTCCGGAAGATTTTCTCCGCGCTTGGACTCCACCAGGCTTTCCTGCAAAGA
Source organism: Deltaproteobacteria bacterium (assembly GCA_023250495.1). Taxonomy (GTDB): domain Bacteria; phylum Desulfobacterota; class Binatia; order UBA9968; family UBA9968; genus JAHFAP01. Next base: position 2,917 of record JAHFAP010000046.1, read on the forward strand.
GAGCGCGGCGCGATAGTCCATCTCGCCCAGGTCTTTAAAAATTAGAGTGCTCATCTCAGGGAAGCGGCGTGCGCTTTTTTTGCGCGACGGTGTGCGTCGGATAGCCGTAAAAAACCTCCGCGCATTCCATGAGCGTTTCGGACAGCGTGGGATGAGGATGGACGGACTCCGCAATGTCCCGCGCCGTGGCCCCCATCTCCACTGCCAGAACCCCCTCGCTGATCAGCTCTCCGGCGCCCGTTCCTACGATGCCGACGCCGAGGACGCGCTCGCTCTCCGGCTCGATGATGAGTTTGGTGAGGCCGTCCGGCCGGTCCAGGGTCATAGCCCGGCCCGACGCGGCCCACGGGAATCTCGCCACCTGAACCTTGATGCCCTTCTCTTTCGCCTCTGCCTCGGTCAACCCGCACCACGCCACTTCCGGGTCCGTAAAGACGACCGCGGGAATAATGACATTCTCGAACGCGCTCGACTCCCCTATGATCGCCTCCACCGCGACCCTCGCCTCTTTCGACGCTTTATGGGCCAGCAGCGCGCCACCCACCACATCCCCAAGGGCGTAAATGGAAGGATCGGAAGTTTGCATCTGTGAATTCACCTGAATGAATCCCTTATCGTCCAGCGTGACCTTCGTATCCTCCAGACCCAGATCCTTGCAGTTAGGGACACGGCCGACTGAGACCAGGACCCGGTCATACATCTCTTCCTTCTGTTTCCCATCCGCTGCCAGAACAACTTTAATCTGCTTGCCGCTCGTGGCCATCTTGACGACCTTCGTGTTCAACCGCACCGCTTTGAAGGCCTTTTCGGCGTAGCGCATCACGGGACGGACGAGGTCCGTATCCACGCCGACCAAAATCGAACTCAATGCCTCGGTGAGAACCACGCTGCTTCCGAGCATCGCATAGACTGTCCCCAACTCCATCCCGATATAGCCGCCGCCGACCACCAGGAGATTCTTGGGAATCTCTTCGATCTCCAACGCTTCCGTAGAGGTCATCACCCGCTTGTTGCCAAGATCAAATGCCGGCGGGATCGCCGGCTTGCTGCCCACGGCGATGATCGCCTTCTCATAGGTGATGAATTTTTGCCCTTCGGAGGTCTCTACCCTTAAAGTCTGGGAATCTTGGAAATGGGCTCGTCCCTGTAGGAACTCGACTCCTCTTTTTTGACAAAGACCACTCAGCCCCTGAGACAGCTTTTCCACCACGGAATTCTTCCACGATCGCAGCTTGCCAAGGCTGATCTTCGGCTGGACAAAACTGATTCCCCGTTCATGGGACTCGCTCGCCTCCCGAATGAGTTGGGTGGCGTGCAGCAAGGCCTTGGAGGGGATGCAGCCGCAATTCAGGCAAACTCCTCCGAGGCGCTTTTCGCGATCGACCAAAATAACTTTCTTCCCCTTGTCCGCGGCGTAAAAAGCCGCCGCGTAGCCGCCCGGGCCCGCGCCGACAACAACGATGTCAGTTTTAAGCGGTTCCATCTATGCGCTAAAATCCCGACGCAAAAGACCCACCTATCCCCAGCTAACCAAAAGCAGGCGGCAAACCCGTGGCCATCGCGCGCCGAGCTTCCGGATCGATCCCACCGTGGCGCCAAACATGGAGCAGTCGTCGGTTGATACCCTGCGGGACCTCTACATCAATTCCGAGATCAGGGCCTTGGCAGCTTGCGGAGAAACCCCCAGAGGACGATGGGCTAGAGAGCCACCCTCGGCCAGGACCGGTTCCAACTCATCCAGGGCGGGCAGGTCGCTGCGCTTCCAGAACAGGCCGATGGGAATGACGTCGCCCCACATGTAGGCTTTCTCCATGGCCGCCTGAAAGCTGGTTGGGTCGTGACCGATATCCTCCAGTTTCTGGGTGCGCTGTTTGAAGAACTCATGGCTGTTTTCGTGGTTGTAAGTGACGCAAGGACTAAAGACGTCGATAAGGGCGAAACCCTTGTGCTGAATGCCGCCTTTGATGAGTTCAACCAGATGTTTCTGCTGGCCGGTGAAGCCGCGGGCCACATAAGTCGCGCCTGCTGCAATCGCAAGCGGGATCGGATTGATCGGATTCTCCACGCTGCCAAAAGGCGTGCTTTTGGTCTGCATCCCTTTGATGCTAGTGGGCGATACCTGACCGGTTGTGAGTCCATAGATCTGGTTGTCCATTACAATATAGGTGAGGTCCACGTTTCGGCGCATGGTGTGGAGGAAATGGTTTCCCCCGATGCCGAAACCATCACCGTCGCCGCCGGTGGCGATGATCTTCAACTCATGGTTGGCAAGCTGGGCGCCCGTAGCCACCGCCAACGCGCGGCCGTGCAGCGTGTGCATCCCGTAGGCATTGATGTAACCCGGCAGGTTCGAAGAGCAGCCGATGCCACTGATCGTCATAACCTCATGAGGATGGAGACCGAGATCGGCGATCGCCTGCTTCAGCGCGGCCAGTACGCCGAAGTCGCCGCAGCCCGGGCACCAATCGGGGTCCACCCTGCCCTTGAAGTCTTTTACGCTGAGTTTGGGGCGCTCGGATCTCGTCTCAACCGCGCCGCGAACTCTGATATCCGTTTCGACCATTGCGTTCATGGTTCTCCTCCTTAAACCATAATTTCGTGGACCGGCACGTACTTTTCAGTCTCGCCGGCCAAAATCTTCTTCACGCCATCAACGATATGATGCGGCATGAACGGCTCGCCGTCGTATTTGCGGATGTGGCCGTCGGCTACGATGCCGGTCTCGGACCTGAGATAGCGAGCGAATTGGCCACTGTAGTTATTCTCCACAATGATGACCTTTTTGCTTTTTGAAAGGATGGAAGTGATCGCGTCGGCATGGAGCGGCACGAGCCACTTGATCTCCAGATTGTTGGCGATAATCCCCTCTTCCTCGGCAAGCTTCTCGATCGCCTCGCGGATGACGCCTTCAGTCGAACCCCAGCCAACCAGCGTGACCTCAGCCTGCCCGGCCCCAAACAGCTTCGGCGGCTCCAGCAGCGCCAGGATACCTTCCATCTTGCGCATGCGCTTCTCATGAGCGGCCTGGCGTTTGTGGGGGTCAGTAAACTCATCACTGATGAGCACCCCGTCCTCATCGTGCTCGTCCGTGGCCACCACGTGCACGTATCCCGGGGTGCCCGGCAGGGCGCGCGGCGAGACACCGCTCTCGGTGATTTTATAGCGCTGATAGCCGCCGTTGACGGGCGCAATATCACCATCGAGCCCGATGACTTCTCCTCGGTCGATCGGAACATGGAAGTCTAACTCCGCGGGATCCACGCTCGACCGACCCTCAGAAAGCAGCAGGTCGGAAATGATGATGCCAGGGCATTGAAATTTGTCCACCAAATTGAAAAGCTGCGGGACGATTTTGAAGCAGTCCAGGATGGTCGTTGGCGCGACGATAATGCGCGGGTAATCTCCTTGCCCGGCGCCCATCACCTGCCAGAGATCGCCCTGCTCAGTCTTGGTCGGCACGCCGGTAGCCGGCCCTGCGCGCTGAACATCGATGCAAACGACCGGGATTTCCATCATGGCCGCCGAGCCAAGTCCCTCGCTCATCAGAGCGAAACCACCACCAGAAGTCGCGCACATGGCGCGGCAGCCTGCATGCGCAGCGCCGATCGCCATATTGATAACCCCGATCTCATCTTCAACCTGCCGCACCATGATCCCCAACTGACGCGCGTGCCGCGCCATCCAATGAAGCACGCCGCTCGAAGGGCTCATGGGATAAGCACAGTAAAACCGCACGCCGGCAGCAGCTCCACCCATCGCGAGAGCTTGATTGCCCTCGAAAAATCCCAGCTTCTTGCCTGTATCGGGCAAAGAAAAGGGAAACGGCTTAAAATGAGCGCCTGCATAATCGTAACCCGCGCGGGCGACGCCTACGTTCTCCGCAATCACCGCCTCGCCTTTCCTTCCGAACTGGAGGGTGAGAATTTCCTCCAGTATCTTAAATTCAACACCGATCAGCCGCAGCACGGCCGCCAAAGCGATGGTGTTCTGGACCAGATCCCCTTTGATGTTAAGTGCCAGCTCTTTGACTGAGAAGGGGCAAAGCTGAACGCCGGCGGCGGCTGCGCCCGGCTTGATTTTATCGCTATTGTAGAGAACTAGGGAGCCTGCTCCCATGAGTCTGAGATGCCGATCCATGGTATCTTGGTTTAGCGGAAGCAACACATCGAGTTTGTCGCCCATACTGAGCACTGGTTCGTCGCTCGTCCGAAGCGTCAGGAAGATATGGCCTCCGCGAATGATGGACTGATAAGCGTTGTAGGCGCTTAAGTGAAGCCCGCGGCGCACGAAGATCCGCGCCAGAATGTCGCCGGGCGTCGCAATGCCCTGGCCGGCCGCGCCACCTATTCCAATAGCAAGATCAATTTTGCCCATGGCTAGACCTCTTCTTTCCTCCTACTATCCCCATTCTTCCAAAGTTTCAAGCTTTTTAATACCAGGGCGGAGATCCAAAAAAAAGAGGAGATCGACAGCGACAACTCGGAATAGTTTCTCTAGAGAGACTTGCTCCGCTTACCTTTGTATTAGCTTTAAGTCCGCTTCTTTGAAACTCACCAGCGCCTGTGTCAGCTCCCGCACAAAACGCGCCGCGTCGGCGCCATCGATCACCCGATGATCGTAAGAGAGAGCGAGCGGAAGCATCAGGCGCGCTTCGATCTTGCCGTTCTTGACCACCGGCTTTAAGGCCGCGCGTCCCAACCCGAGCACCGCCACTTCCGGCTTGTTGATGATCGGGGTGAAGTGGCTGCCGCCGATTCCTCCCTGGTTGGAGATGGTAAATGTTCCCCCTTGAAGCTCCTCCAGAGAGACTTTTCGCTGTCTGGTTCTTTCCACGAGCTTGTTCAATTCCGCGGAGAGATCGGACAGGCTTTTCTTGTCGACATCCCTGAGGACCGGGACGATCAATCCTGCCTCCGTGTCCACCGCGACGCCGAGGTGGTAGTATTGTTTGTAGACGATCTCCTCCGTGGCCTCGTCCAGGCTGGAATTAAAAATAGGATATTTTTTCAGCGCCGTCACGGCGGCCTTTAGAGCAAATGGGGTGAAGGTCAGGCGCGCGCCTTTTTTCTCGTAGGAAGGGCCATGCTTCTTTATCAGCTCCATCAGCTCGGTGATATCGGCCTCGTCCATCTGGGTGATGTGGGGGATGGTGGACCAGGAATCGTACATCCGCTGGCCTATGGTGCGTCGGGTCGTGGAGATCCGCTTCTTCTGAATGCTCCCCCAGCGGGAAAAATCGGCGCTTGTGGGCGTGGCCTTGGGAGCTTTCTCCGGCGCTGGCCCTGGAGCTGATGCGATCTGCTGCAACTGCTCGATGTGAGCCTTGATATCTCCAAGAGTGATCCTTCCCTCTGCTTCGCTGCCTTTCACTCGGGTCAGGTCGATACCCAGTTCCCGGGCGATCTTTCTCACCGAGGGAGAAGCCGGCGGGGGGAAGCCGCTGCGTGACTCGTACCGGTATGGTTCAGGTTGGAGCCCCTCCGGCGCAGCGAGTTTTTCCGACTGCTGCGGCGCACCTTGCTGCGCTGTTTTTCTTTGAACTGCACGCCGCTTACTCTTCTCGTCCTGAGCCGCTTTCTCGACAGCCCCTTGCTCCGCAAGCGTCATGAGCACCTGCCCTACGGCCACCTCGTCACCCTGCTTCACATGGATCTTGGTGACCTCACCGGAAGCAGGAGAGGGAATGGGTCCTACGGCCTTTTCCGTCTCCAACTCCAGAATAACCTGATCTTTCTCGATCCGGTCGCCCGGCGCGACAAGAATATTGGCGACTGTGGCTGACTCGACGCCTTCGGCCAGCCGAGGAACTCTTACATCCATAAGATTTTAAGATTTTCTGCTTACCGGTTCCCCGGGCTTATAGATAAAAGGGCGAGGCCTTCTCCGGGTCGATGTTTAAATCCTTGATAGCCTGCCCCACAACCTGTCCCGATACGGCGCCCTTTTGATAAAGGGCATATAGGGTGGTGAGAACCGTCATCTCCGCATCCACGCCAAAATAACGCCTCAGCCGCGGCCGGGTATCACTCCTGCCGAAGCCGTCGGTGCCGAGCGACAGCAATCCGCCGGGGACCCAAGGAGCGATCTGATCAGGAATGATCTTCATGTAGTCTGACACCGCCACAAAAACACCCTGTTCCCTCTCAAGGAGATTTTCCAAATAGGATTCTTTCGGCGGCTCTGTCGGATGCAGCATGTTCCATTTTCTCGTCTGCAGCGCCTCGCCCCGTAAAAGTTTATAACTCGTCGCGCTCCAGACATCCGCAGAAACCCCGTACTTCTCCGCCAGGATCTCCTGGGCCCTCAGCGCTTCCCGAAGCAGCGGCCCGCTGCCGAAGATATGGGCCTTGTGCCGACCCTGCTCCTTTCCCCGGCGGAATTTGTAGAGGCCTTTGAGGATACCTTCTTCGGCGCCCTCAGGCATAGCCGGCATCGGGTAATTCTCATTGTAGAGAGTGAGATAATAAAAAATCTCTTCGCCCTTTTGATACATGCGGCGCATGCCGTCGCGAATGATCACGGCGGTTTCATAGGCAAAGGCGGGATCATAGCTCAACAAAGTGGGGATGGTGCTCGCCAAGATGTGGCTGTGGCCATCCTGGTGCTGCAATCCCTCACCGTTGAGCGTGGTCCTTCCCGCGGTGGCGCCGAGCAGAAATCCTTTGGCCTTGTTGTCCGCGGCCGCCCACATCAGATCCCCAACCCGCTGAAAACCGAACATCGAATAAAAGATGTAGAACGGGATCGTGGTGAATCCGAGGTTGGCGTAACTCGTGCCGGCGGCAATAAAAGAACAGATGGAGCCAGCTTCGGTAATTCCCTCCTCTAGAATCTGTCCATCCTTGGCCTCCTGGTAATAGAGGAGCGTCTCCCGATCCACAGGCTCGTACAACTGGCCCTTGGGAGAATAGATGCCGACCTGCCGGAAGAGGGCATCCATCCCGAAGGTCCTGGCTTCGTCGGGAATGATCGGAACCACGCGCTTGCCGATATCGGGATGCCTAAGGAGCTTGCTGAGCAAGCGAACAAAGGACATGGTCGTCGAAGCTTCTAGCTGGCCGGTGTCTTTTAAGAATTCCTCAAAAAAATCCTGCTGCGGCATCTCCAAGGGCTCGGTCCTCCCGCGCCGTCTCGGAATGAAGCCGCCCAAGCTTTTCCGACGCTCCAAGAGATATCTTGTCTCAGGGCTATCCTGAGGCGGACGATAGAAGGGAGTCTCCACGACCTCTTCGTCTTTTAGAGGAATATCGAAACGGCTGCGGAACTCTCTCAACTCCTTTTCGTTGAGCTGTTTTTGCTGGTGGGTGATGTTTCTCCCCTCTCCCGCTTCGCCCAACCCGTAGCCCTTCACGGTCTTGGCCAGGATCACCGTCGGCGATCCCTTGTGTTCCACAGCCGCCTTGTAGGCCGCATAAACCTTTTGCGGATCATGCCCCCCGCGCAGGAGCTTATGGATCTGCTCATCGGTGAGATGATTGACCAGCTCGAGCAGTTGAGAATACTTGCCGAAGAAATGCTTCCTCGTGTAGCTGCCGGGCTCCACGGAGTATTTCTGGTAATCGCCGTCGACCGCCTCTTCCATCCGCTTCGTCAACAGATCTCTGTGCTCGCTCTGAAGCAGTGGATCCCAGTCCGAGCCCCAGATGACCTTGATGACGTTCCAGCCGGCGCCCCGGAAGATCGCCTCAAGCTCCTGGATGATTTTCCCGTTGCCCCTGACCGGTCCATCGAGGCGCTGCAAGTTGCAGTTCACCACCCAGATTAGATTATCCAGATTTTCCCTGGCGGCGAGGGTTAAAGAGGCGGTGGCTTCAGGCTCATCCATCTCGCCGTCTCCGGCGAAACACCACAGACGAGGCTCCTCTCCCAGCAAGAGACCGCGGGCCTTCAGGTAGCGGAGGAAGTGGGCTTGGTAGATGGACATGATCGGCGCCAGCCCCATGGAGACGGAGGGGAACTGCCAGAAATCCGGCATCAGATACGGATGGGGATAGGAGGGGAGCCCGCCGACTTCAGACAATTCCTGGCGAAAATGATGCAGCCGTTTGGCCTCGATCCGCCACTCCACATAGGCCCTGGAGTAGTTACCCGGCGACGCGTGACCCTGAAAATAGACCAGATCTCCGAGCCTCTTGTCATCGCCTCCTCTGAAAAAGTGGTTAAACCCGACTTCGTAAAGCGCCGCGCATGAGGCGAAAGTGGATATATGGCCGCCGATGCCGTGGTAGATCCGGTTCGCCTTCACCACCATAGCCATAGCATTCCAACGGATGTAACTCTTGATGCGCCGCTCGAGCGCCCGGTCTCCAGGATAAGCAGGCTCGTTCTCCACTGGGATGGTGTTGATGTAAGGTGTGTTAACCGGCTGAGGTATGTTGATGCCCGATTCCCGCAACCTGTCGCTGAGCCGCTCCATGAGGAGAGACGCCTGGTCCGAGTCTCTGTTCTTCAGGACAAATTCCAATACGTACTCAAGGGAATCCACCCATTTCTGAGTGGCGTTGTGGCTGTTGTTGCCCTGTGGACCCGAAGAATCCTTGCGGTTATAATCGCCCTGGGAAACGCTGGGTCGCTCTTTCTTTTCAGCTTCCATTTTCCACCCTTCTTTCGGTGATGGACTGATGCAACCGCCGGGTCGAGGCTTAATCTACAAAATCCGCTGCGCCGAATCAATTCCATTCATAGCAGGGATCGGATGAAATACCTAGACCTGACTTTTCCAACGCCGCAGCAGAATCTTGCTTGCGATGAGGCGCTGCTTCTTCGGTGTGAGGACGACAACGAGAACGAGGTCCTGAGATTCTGGGAGCCACGCGAGCACTTCGCAGTTGTGGGATACTCGACTAGAATCCACTCCGAAGTTCATCTCTCGGCTTGTCGAGCGCAGCGCGTTCCGGTTCTGCGAAGATGCAGCGGAGGCGGGACCGTCCTCCAGGGTCCCGGCTGCTTGAACTATAGCTTGACTCTAAAAATCCATGGTCGACCTTCCCTCCATGACATCACCGAAACGAACGCTTTCATCATGGGGCGGCTCAAGCAGGCCCTTGAGCCCCTGCTAGATTCCGAGGTCGCCATCCAGGGCGTTAGTGATCTCGCCCGTGGGGCACAAAAATTTTCCGGCAACGCCCAATATCGCAAGCGGCGCGCGCTGCTATTTCACGGGACTTTCTTGCTCAAATTCGATATCCCGCTCATCGACAAGCTGATCCCTCCGCCTCCTAAGCAGCCACTCTATCGCCAAAACCGCCCGCACGGAGAATTTTTAATTAATTTAAATCTGCCCGCTACCACGATCAAGTCAGCACTGAAACAGTCTTGGGGCGCCGGCGAAGAGCTAAAAGATGTCTCTTTCGACACCATTGAAACGCTGGTCAGAAAACGGTACTCGAAGGACGAGTGGAATTTGCGGCTCTAAAAGCCAGTTTAAGGGTTTAAAAGTTTAAGGGTTGAAGGGTTAGGAGATCAAGGCAAGAGTTCGTGGTAAGCTCTTTTAACCCTTGAACCCTGCAACCCTTTAACCCTTCAACCATCTTTCGCTGGTTGACAGCGGACAACTTCAGCCAGTAAAGTCGCCACTCAAAACTTGCCAGGTGAACAGCCGATGACAAACTCTACTCCTCCATGGTTCGTGCGCAAGGATCTGGACGGCTTTTTCGGTTTGATGATCGATAACCTGATCCAGCTCATCCTCATCGTCAGCCTGTGCCGCGAGCTGATCCACCTTCCGGACGCTTATATCTTCGGCCGCATCCTTCCCGGCGCGGCGATTTCGATCCTCGTGGGAAACTTCTTTTACGCCTGGCAGGCGAGGCAGCTTTCGCGCGAAACGGGAAGAGAAGACGTGACCGCTCTTCCTTACGGTATCAACACGGTGAGCCTCTTCGCTTATATCTTCTTCATCATGCTGCCCATCTACCAGGAGACCAAAGATCCGGTATGGGCCTGGAAGGTAGGCCTGGTGGCCTGCTTTCTCAACGGTGTGATCGAGATCATCGGCGCCTTTATCGCCGAGCGCGTGCGCCGGATGACCCCGCGCGCGGCCCTGCTTTCGGCCCTGGCCGGAATCGCGATTACCTTCATCTCCATGGACTTCACCTTTCGCATCTTTGCCCATCCGCTCATCGCCCTGGTGCCGATGGCGCTCATTCTGGTTTCGTACTTCGCCCACCAGAGATTTCCTCTCGGGCTTCCCGGAGGATTGGTGGCGATCCTCGTCGGCACGGCTCTCGCCTGGGGACTCGGCGCGATGTCCGGAAAGACTTGGAATGCAGGCTTCGCGCTTGCGCGGCCCGTGTTCACCGGCGACTCCCTCTGGGAGGCGCTTTGGCATCCGGCGCTGTTGAATTACCTCTCCGTCATCTTTCCCATGGGCATCTTCAACGTCGTCGGGTCGCTGCAGAACATCGAGAGCGCCGAGGCTGCCGGCGATCGCTATAAGACCTTTCCCTCTCTGATGGCGAATGGAATCGGCTCCGTCGCGGCCGCTCTTTTCGGCAGCGCCTTTCCCACGACCATCTATATCGGCCACCCGGGATGGAAGCACCTCGGCGCGCGCTCCGGCTATTCGGCGCTAAACGGAATCTTCATCGCTTTTCTCTGTCTCACTGGAACCATCCAGGGCGTGCTCAACTTCATCCCGCTCGAGGCCGGCATCGGAATTCTCCTCTACATCGGCATCATCATTGTCGCCCAGTCCTTCCAGGAGACACCGAAAGAGCACGCGCCTGCGGTGGCCCTGGGATTGTTTCCGGCCCTCGCCGCCTGGGGGCTGCTCATGGTCGAGGCAGGCTTAAGAGCCGCGGGGAAATCTCTCTACGAGGTGGGGCTGTCGTCGTTTGCTCAGAGCCTGGCGATCCACGGCATGATCTCTCTGGAGCGAGGATTCATTTTCAGCTCGATGATCCTTGCCGCCATCGCCGTCTTTCTCATCGAGAGAAGATTTTTCCGCGCTGCCCTCTGGTCGCTGGCCGCCGCCTCCTTCTCCGCCGTCGGCATCATCCACGCGTATGAGCTGACCCCCGGCGGCGTCGCCAGCCGCTTCGGCTTTCTTGCGTCGCCCGAGTTTACGGTGAGCTACGTGCTCTTATTTGTTCTTTTCCTAGCGGTGGGTTGGTGGGAGAGAAGGACCAAATGAAAGTTTTAAGAGCCGCTGCTCTGCTTACGAGATGGAAGCAAATCCAGCTGTGTCGGCGGCCGGTTCGAACCTTGTGACCCTTCCTGAAGAGGGATGATTTCCGGCAAAGCGATTTGCTTGGCTGCGGGAGTCTGGGGTTCCGCCCTCTCAGCACCCATGCCTTCCAAGTATGGCCCCACGCTTTTCCGCGTAAGGCCCGGTACGCCCAAAATATGAAGTTCGCGGTTCACCGCATCCTCGCTGGTGAAGCATGGGATTCCCGCAGCCAACAACTGCTTTGTCAGCCTGTACGTCTTGGTCCCCTTAGCAGCATAGGGAATGAAGACGGCGTCTGCCAAGTTGCAACTAATCCAATTACGAGCCATCACGTTTTTTGGTAAAGTACGACCGACGTTAGGTTCGGTTATCGAAAGAATCAGCAGCCTGCCACTATTGGCACGCCGAAAATACTCGTCCCTCTCAGGAAACTCATGGAGAGGGGGATAAAATCGGTCCAAGAGAAACAAATCAAACGTCTCTTTTCCCAACCCCTTCGCTGAGAACAACGTCACGGTGGTGTTTTTTCTGAACAGTCCCAAGCGAAAGATCTCGGTCTCCATGACCGAATGCCAGCCGCCGATATAGTTGAGATCATACTCACGAATAGTGAATAAGAGTTGGTTGGCGGCCAACATGCCAAGGCCGCCGATGGAGTCTGACGATATGACGGCTAGGGTCCACCGAGAGAGGAATTCTAGTGGACCGTTGTAATATAAGATGGGTGTCTCTTTTCCGAGCTTGTCCCGAAGACGAGTAGGATAGGCTGAATCTGTAGGTTTTAGGACTTGATATTCCACAAGCGTCTCACCGCTTCGTTGATATCAGCTTCTTGGTCCGACACATCTTCGCCCCGTGCCACCAGAGTATGGGCCTCTTGAGATAAATCGGCAAGCTTATTATGAAGTCTGTTCTCCGAATCAAACTCAGGGATTGCCAGGTTCTCCATTACCGACGGCGCTCCAAATCCACGACCCGCCGACGAAAAACTACGGATAAAACCATCTACAATGTCTGAGTTTAGAATAGCACAAAGATACTGGGCTTCGCCTCTGTTTTTTGCTGCGAAAAAGGACGTGGTGTCGGTGGAGATCACAGTCTTCCGGCCAAAGGGGGTTGGTAGCGTCGTCAAGACGACCGCCTCAAGCTTAGAGGCCATGCGCTTCCACGCCACACGGTAGGAAGCAATACTATATTCACCAATCCCATACATGGCGTAGAATTCGGTCTTCTCGGCAAACTCCCTCAAGACTCTAGAACCCCGTGAGAGTAGGATCTCTTCAAATTGCTTCAGGTAGGCATGGCTTAACGGAGCATTGTCAAGCATCCACGATTCTGGGTGTGGTTTCCTAGTCGTCGGATCCTGAGAAAGAAGAACATAGAAATTAGACTCCACACCGAAGCGAGTTATATCTCCTCCACTCACGGCAGGATAGACCAGGTCTGATTCTATTGTTGTGCTGACCAGCCGCACTTGCCGTTTCCCGCGGTCATGAAGGTTCTCGATGACGACTTTACCGTCCGGTCGGACTTCCTTAATGCGCAACCAAAACACTCCGTATGGCTCCGTGCTAGCTCCCCTGTAGGCACGATAAGGATTTGTGCCCTTTAGATTTTCCACAGCCCTCAACTCCGACCGCCGCGCTGTCTGCCAAGAGGAGGTAGGCTTGTCTGCATCGATGGGAACCGCTTGCAAGTTGGACCTTTCGGTCTTTTCAAGGACCTCACTGAGAGGCCACTCAGGTTGAATACGCCCGATGCCTTTTTTCCGCTTCCAAGCAACAGCAGGAAGAGGATACGTTGTACGGTCACCGCGTTTAAGTGTGAAAATGGAGGTCTTATTTGCTGCCTGGAAGGGTTTAAGCGCTACCATATCCTCCATGGTTAGCACTTTAAGAGGAGTG
>JAHFAP010000047.1 GCA_023250495.1 Deltaproteobacteria bacterium
TTGACGGCCGGCGTCACTCCATGCCTCAAGGCACTATCATGCGCGTCGCGCCGCAGGTATACAGGGCGCTAGGCAACGACTCAAAACGGGACGCGGTCTTTATGATCCTGGGCGCCATCCCACCAAAGAATTTTCCTCTGGGTGGGAGGACTCTCCTGGGCGACGGCATCCCGAATCGCAAGATAGTTCCACGATGGAAGAAGGCGTAGCTCTAAGCTAATATGCAACCAGGATCCCAACGACCTGGAAACATTCCTCATCGAATCGAGCCCACCGGCATTTTTACCGGGCTTAAGGTCCGACCGATCGTCGTCGGCGTGGTGGTTGACTACGTTGCGACGTATGTGGCCATGTACGCCTGGATCGTTATTTTTGTTTCCAAGCAGCTTTCGGAGCAGGGTGAATTCTCCGAAGAGACCCTGCAAAATTTTTTAACGTCTTCAGAAGGTCTTCTGGTCGGTTTTGCAATCGGGACTCTCTGCACCGTGCTCGGCGGATTTGTCGCGGGTAGGCTGGCGAAGGATGTCGAAATAAAGCACGGAGCAATCGTTGGCGTTGGGTCGCTGATTGTGTCCGCGCTAGAGCAGACCATGTCAGGAGGCGGCGCTTCCCTGCCGCAGTGGTACCTGGTTGTCTCTTCTCTCGCCATTGTGCCGGCCGGCGCCTTAGGCGGCTATATCGCCGCGCGCCTTAAGAGAAAATGGGTCTGACGTTCTTGGAGTTAAATCATAGCGTGGCTCGTTCGAACCGAGGAGATGTCTGACTTACCGCACAGGCGAAAACAAAAGGGGCCGTGAGGGCCCCTTTTTTATTTTGGTTGCGGGGCCGGGATTTGAACCCGGGACCTCAAGGTTATGAGCCTTGCGAGCTACCAGGCTGCTCCACCCCGCGATAAGTTTGTAGAGAACTACATTTACATGGTGCTTGCCAGAGAGTCAAGGTAGCTGAAGATGGCGGAGCAGGGGAAAACTAATCCTCTGGTCACGGTCGACATCATCATCGAAATTGCCGACCGCGGGATCGTCTTGATCAAAAGAAAGAATCCGCCTCACGGATGGGCGCTGCCCGGGGGATTCGTCGCCTACGGGGAGAGTCTGGAGCAGGCTTCCATTCGCGAGGCGAAAGAGGAGACCTCGCTTGATGTTCAGCTGGTTGAGCAGTTCCATACCTATTCGAATCCCAGGCGCGATCCCCGCCACCACACGATCTCGACTGTTTTCATCGCTACGGCGAATGGAAATCCTAGAGGAGCCGACGACGCAAAGGACGCCCAGCTCTTTACTGAGACGACTCTCCCTTCTCCGATCGTTTTTGATCATGTTCAGATCCTGCGGGACTATTTTCGCTACAAGAAAAGAAGGGAAAGGCCAAAAATTTAACCAATCCAGGCAAGCAAGCTATTTCACGCCACGTATGGTTAATCGACGGCTAAAGTGATAATCTTTCCTCATGTCAAAGTCAGACAAGGTCAAGGAGGAGATTGCATACCTCAAATTCTGGCTTGGCGTAATGGTCGTCACGGACATCAGCTTGGTCGGTTGGCTCGTCTCGAGTGCAGGTTCAGCGCCCGCACACCAGGTTGTTGGCGCGCTTGTGGCGGTCGTAGTTATCACAGTGACTGGCTTCGCCGTTCACCGCCGCGTCGAGCGGCTCATTGATGCGCTGGAGGAGCTGTAGACATGGAAATTCTTTCCACAATCATTCTGCTCGCGGTCGCGATCGCATTCGCCTTGATGGCTCTAGACGCGTCGCGCCGTGCAAAATAACTCCCAGGCTGGCAATCCGGACACAGCCCGCACTTTCTACCAGGCTTTTTCCGTCTCCCCCGATGGCGCGGTAACGCGTGGTCGGGAGGGCGATTTTGAGTTCTCGGTGGCTAAATCTAAAAAACAACTTCCTATCATTCATTATCATTTAGCTTGCAGCAGGCAATATGAGCAGAGGGCGGCTTTTCTTTGCGGTAATTAGCCTGACGCCTTGCCCCGAACGCTGACCCCACCTGCTAGCCTTGTTTCAAAAACTCAACAAGGTCGGCCATTGAGCGACGGAGCTTCTTCTGGTAGTTAATTTTTGCGCCTTTGCTCAATTGCAGGCGAATGTAGTCATAATTCGGTCCTTTGAAGAGGTCGTCATATTGGGAATAACTTCCCTTCGATTTTGGAAGTCTCTTCCCAAGCAGCGGCTTTGAGATAGCGTGTAGGAGTCGAAAGGCGCAGTCGATCATCTCAAAAGTTAGTTCTTCGAAAGTGTCAACGGCTGGGCCACCCCTGGTAACTTCCCACCTTTCGCAATATTCCACGAACCTCTTCTCAAGATTATCCTCGAATAAGAAGTTGTTCTTGAGCTGGTGTGCAATCAACGTAGACACGATCCACTCAGCGTCCCTCTTGAAGTCCTTTTGCTGCTTAATCAGGGGATCGTTCACCCCTTTCCATCGCGCCTTACCATCGTATGACCACTCAACCATCCGCACGAGCCAGTAAGCGTACTTGCACCGATTGTGTGAAGGGTCGTGAATGGCCGGAAAAATAGTTGAGAAGAACTTACCGAAGATGTCGTTGGTCCCCTGCTGGCTGAGGAATGGATTTTGTCTCAGAACTGCGGCAATGCATCTCGCGAGCACGTCCGAATCCACCCAGAAATATTTCCACTTTGCGTCTTGTTCTTCTTTGATGACAACCTGCTTCTCTCCTTGCTTTCTGAGCAGGTAGTACCGTTTCTCTGATTCTCTCAGCTTCTCGGCAAAAAGCCTGTGATGCAGTGTGACCATCAATGGATGGTTGGATTTCAAGTCCCGATTATCAACAGGATTCTGGGTGTTCCGAGCGATGGCTATCTCGCCCGAGATATTTGCCGCATCTTTTTTTAGTTCAATGACTGTCACCAACACCTCCGCATTCGGATTTGCACCTTCATTATCTCGGAAGTACCGATCTATGTTCATAACGGTCTGACAACCGTTGCTGATGGAAGCTCGCTCAAGGAAGATATGATCGTCATTCAGTGTAGCTTTGCTGCACTGAATTGTTACACCATTGTTACATACGAGGAATTGGTCTGGCTTCTGACTGATAGTGTCGCGAATTGCGGTAGCAATGTCTCTGCTTCGCTTCTTCACATTGAGATAACTTCGCACGTTGGAGGCAAACAATGCCTGCAGTTTCTTTTGCCTTCCGTGGGACTCGACGATCTGGTGGATGCCCTTGAGCGCCACTGGCGCTACAAATATCTGACCATAATCGAAAGCCAGCTTGAGCGGCTGCGACTTGAACGGCAGCCTGAAAGAGCTCATCCCTGTTTGTCCGTCCAAGAACTCTTCGCCCCGCTCCAAGAGTTCATCGTGGGTAAAGAAGTCATATTCCTCAATCCCTGTATTACGCCGAATGCGCTCACGTTGAGGCTGACCGAAGTGCTTCGGTGTCACAAAGTAATACCGAGCCGCGTAGCCATCCTGGCTAACGGGTTTCTTCACCCGACGCCACGCCGTTCTCGCTGAATCGTGCAAGCGTTCTGGCAAGGAATCCCGATTCAGGTACTCACGAAATTCGGAGAATGTCTCAGTTGCTTTCTTTTCGTTGGCAGGCTCTTTGGTCCAGTTCCGCGAGTCATACTCAACCTGACCCACTAGCACTCGTTTGCTCTCTTTGTCTTCCCAGATGAAGTCGACTCCGCAATCATTCGTGTCATCGAGGACACAAGGATTGGCGTCGTCATAAGATATCCCGACCTCTTGGTGCAAAAACCAAATGGCAAGAGCCTGTGCATCGCTCAAGAGAGAACGCCCGGATCCCCGGCCACACTGAATTATGATGCGTTCGTACTCCTCCTTCAGGAACTGAATGAGATGCTCAATCTTATATTCCTGTTCTGCGATAGACATGTTAGATGCTCCTCGCTTTCTTCTTCGTCGTAACTCTGGCCAAGAAGCAGAAGCCTGTAGCGGAGAGCGAAGTTAGCTGGAAGCCGGAGATCATCGAGGTTGCTGCTCCGCCTATATCTTCAACATCTAGGTCTATGGGAAGAGTCTCACGCCCCGCCGTATAGAGGCCCTCCAGAAAAAGAGACCCTCTTTGACCCATCCTATAGCCAGATAATCTAATTCACTCCAGTTTCCTGATTGCCGCCTCGATGCGATCGCAGCCCTTTTCGATTTCTTGCAGCGAAGTTGCGTAGGTGATGCGGATGTTCTCGATAGAGCCGAAATCCTCGCCCGGAACCGCGAGGACGCGGGCCTTTTCGAGGAGGTACTCCACGACATCGCTGGGAGTTGCGAGGGTTTTTCCATTCCCTTTTTTTCCAAACAACGCTCGCACGTTGGGAAAAACATAAAAGGCGCCCTGGGGCTCGAAGCAACGCAATCCCGGCATGGCTTTGAGGCGACCGACGATCGTATCCCTTCTCCTCTGAAACTCGCGCACCATCTCCACCACGTCATCTTGCGGGCCAGTCAGCGCCTCGACGGCCGCGGCCTGGGCGATCGACGTAGCATTGGATGTGCTTTGACTCTGTATCGTCCCGGCGGTCGCAATGATCGCGGCCGGGCCCACCGCGAACCCGATCCGCCATCCGGTCATGGCATAGGTCTTTGATACGGAATTGAAAATGATCGTCCGCTCCCGCAGGCTCGGCTGGAGCGCGGTGATGTTGTGAAACCGGAAGCCTCCGTAGACGATCTTCTCGTAGATGTCGTCGGAGAAGATGAGACAGTCATGCCGCTCCAGCACGCGCGCGAGCCCTAGAAGATCGTCGCGCGAATAACCCGCTCCGGTTGGGTTGCACGGGCTGTTGATTATGAAAACGCGAGTCTTCGCGGTCAGGGCGGCCTTCAACTCCTCGGGAGTGATGCGGAAGCCGTTTTCCTCTTTGGTCTGGACGAGCCTCGGGATGCCTCCGGCAAGAAGGGTCATGTCCGAATAGCTAACCCAGTAGGGGGTCGGAATGACCACTTCGTCACCCGGGTCGATGACCGCCTGAAGCACGTTGTAAAGCGCGTGCTTCCCGCCGCAGCTCACCAAGACCTCTTCCTTGGTGTAGTGGAGGTCGTAATCCTTCAAATATTTCTCGGCCACCGCTGCCCGCAGGGGTTCTATGCCTCGCACGTCCGTATACTTGGTCATTCCTTTTTTCAGCGCCTGGACCGCGGCATCTTTAATTCGCTGCGGGGTATCGAAATCCGGCTCGCCGGCGGTGAAGTTGACGAGGTCAACACCCTGGGCGCGCAGGGCTTGAGCCTTTGCAGCCAAAGCCAAAGTCACGGCGGGCTTGATCGCTTGGGTTCTCTTGCTGAGCTTCATCGCGGTGAGATTCTCCTAGTCGAATTTCTCTCTGAGTTTTTTAAGAACCACCCGAGGCACCAGGCCGGATACGTCGCCGCCCAGGCTCACGACCTCTTTAACGAGGCGCGAGCTGAGGTAAAAATGGGATTGGCCGGTCATCATGAAAAGGGTCTCCAGACCGGGCTCGAGCTCCCGGTTCATCATCGCCATCTGAAACTCATATTCGAAATCGGAGACGGCCCTGAGTCCCCGGATGATGACCTTGGCGCCAATCCGCTTGGCGTATTTTACCAGAAGCCCATCAAAGCTGTCGGCCTTGACGCGGTTTCCTAGTCCTTTGAAGACTTCGCGGATCATCTCCAGGCGCTCTTCGAGAGTGAAGAGGGAATTGTCCTTGTCCGGATTCCGCGCGATCGCCACGATGAGCCGGTCGAAGACGCCCAGGGTGCGCTTCACCAGGTCGACGTGGCCGTTGGTGATCGGATCAAAAGAGCCAGGGTAAATCGCAATTTTCGTTCGCGCCATTTTTTTGCCTCTCCGTGTTAGCTCGTCTGTTCCTCGCTACGGCCGAAAAACGAGAGCTGCGTAGCGCCGTAGCGGCGTTGGTCCCGAAGTACGAGCGAGCCGTACCGTTCTTCGATCTTTTCCCTCACGCTGTGTTCCGCAACCAGCACGCCAGTTTTTCGCAGCAACCCTTCCTTGGCTATGGCTCTCAACGATTGTCCGACCAGCTCTCGTTCGTAAGGCGGGTCGAGAAAAATAAGATCGAAACTCTCTCCTCTGTGAGAGAACATGCGCAGGGACCTGAGAACCGGCGCCGTCCAAACGCGCGACCTTCCCGTGAACCTGAGAGCCCGCAGATTTTCCTCGATTACCTTCGCTGCCCCGCGTGAGGCGTCGACCAGAACGGCTTCTTCGGCCCCGCGACTCAAGGCCTCCATGCTGAGGTTCCCCGTGCCGGCGAAGAGATCGAGCACTCTCTGTCCCGAGAGGTCATGAGGGAGGATGTTAAAGAGCGCCTCCTTGACCCGATCGGCGGTGGGACGAAGGGCTCGTCCCTTGGGAGTTTTGAGGCGACGCCCCTTCGCCCGTCCACCAATCACCCGCATTTTAAGCTTTCAGCAATCAGTTGTCAGCTCTCAGCCAATTACATTTTAGCAGATCCCCAGACGTAAGTCCGGGAAATTTATTCTATCTCTGGCTGAATGCTGATGGCTATTCTCCTATCTGTAGAACGACCTTGCCGAATTGTTCACCGCGCTCGAGGCGCTGCTGCGCGGCCGCCGCCTCCTTGAGCGGAAAGAGCTGATCGATGATCGGCCGGATCTGAGAGTTGCGCAAAAAACTCAGAACCTGACGGAACTCTTCCCGGCTTCCGAGAGTCGAGCCAAAGATACTCAGGTGGTTCCAGAAAATTCGGCGGATATCCGTCTGAGGCGAAGCGCCCGCCGTTGCCCCGCAGGTCACGAGACGGCCCCCCTTGGCCAACGCGGCAAGACTCTTCACCCAACCCTCTCCTCCGACGCAATCCACCACGACGTCAACGCCGCGCTTTCCGGTCAACGCCCGGGCCTCCTTGGCAAAGTCGCTCTTGCGATAATTTATGCCGTGGTCTGCGCCCCAGTTTTTGGCCATCTCGAGCTTCTCATCGCTGCTGGATGTAACGATCACGTGCGCGCCGATCTGCTTGGCCACCTGGAGCGCCGCAGTAGCCACGCCTCCGCCGATGCCCAGGACCAAGACCTGTTCGCCAGGTCGAAGATTGGCGTTGGTGATGAGCATCCTCCAGACCGTGATGAATACCAGGGGAAAGGCCGCGGCCTCCTCGAAAGAGAATCCCGGCGGGATGGGCAAGCAGTTCTGGCCTGGAAGCTTGACGTACTCGGCGTAAGTCCCCTTGAGCCTCTCTCCCAGCACGCGCAGCTGGATGCACATGAAATCCCTGTCCGTAAGACAGAACTCGCACGCGCCGCAGCCGCTCGCAGGATAAAGACAAACAGCATCGCCCTTTTTGACGTTGTTGACCTGCGCGCCCACCTCGACTGCGATGCCGGCCCCATCCCCACCAAGAATGTGAGGCAGCTCGACTTCCATTCCGGTAATCCCCCGGCGGGTCCAGATATCGATGTGGTTCAGCGCCGCCGCCTTAAGCTCTACGATTACGTCTGTGGGCGAGGTCAGCTTCGGTGGCTCCGCATCCTCGTAGCGGAGCTTGTCAACGCCACCGTGTTCATGAAATCGAACCGCCTTCACTGACTCCTCCGGAAAAGATTCTTCTCTCGTTAGCAAGTTATGGAAAGAGAGTCAAAGGGAAGAAGCTGTCAGCTTTCAGCCGTCAGCGCTCAGCAGAAGAGAACGCTGGCAGCTGGTTACTGAAAGCTGTCAGCTGATTGCTGACTGCTAATGGCTTTTAAGCTTTAGGCTGAGAACGACGTGCCGCAGCCGCAGGTGCTCTTCACATTGGGGTTGTTGAACTTGAAGCCGGATTCCTGGAGCCCGCTTACATAGTCGATGACAGTCCCCGTAAAATATTTGGCGCTCGTTGAATCGAGATAGACTTTGACGCCGTCCATCGTCAGGACTAAGTCGCCGGGTCGCTCCTGCTTCTCGAAGTCCAGTCCATAGGAAAAACCGGAGCAGCCGCCGCTCACTACGCCTACGCGCAGGCCGTAACCTTCCATATTCTCGCGCGCCAGAATGGTTTTCACCTGCTGGATCGCCTGGTCGGTCAGCTTCAATATCGGTTGATCTGCAATTTCTTGAGTGGCTTCTGCCGCTTCACTCGCCATCTGTGCGCCTCTTCTTTCTTAAGTCTCTTTCAAGCTAGACTCTCTACGTTGTGAAGTCAAGGGCGGGGAAAAAGGCGTTAAGTCGAATAGATGGTGTTCACTATCCATTTTCAAACAGCGCCTGGACGAAAGTGGCTGGATCGAAAGGCTGAAGGTCATCGACGTCTTCCCCGACGCCGACGTACTGGACCGGTATTCCCAACTCCTCGTGGATGGCGACCACGACGCCGCCTTTGGCTGTTCCGTCTAACTTGGTGAGCACGATCCCGGTGACGTCCATGGATTCTTTGAACACTCGCGCTTGCTGCAAGCCGTTTTGTCCGGTGGTCGCGTCCAGGACCAGGAGCGTCTCATGCGGCGCGCCGGCCTGTTCCTTGGAGATGACTCTGCGGATCTTTTTCAGTTCCTCGATGAGGTGGACTTTGGTGTGAAGTCTACCGGCGGTGTCGATCAAGACCAAATCGGCGCCGCGCCTTTTGGCCGCATGCAGTCCATCGAAGACGACTGCGGACGGATCTGATCCAGCCTGATGTTTCACAACTTCAGCCCCGACTCTCTGTCCCCAGATTTCCAACTGCTCCACGGCGGCGGCGCGGAACGTATCCGCGGCCACCAGGAGAACTTTTCTTCTTTCTTGCCGGTATCTGGCTGCCATTTTTCCAATGGTCGTGGTTTTGCCGACGCCGTTCACGCCTAAGAACACAACGACCCAGGGAGTCTGAGAAAGGGGGGATATCGCTGGGCTGCGCTGAACCTCTTTTAAAATGTGGACGATCTCTCTTTGCAAAAACGAAAAAAGTTCTTGCACGGTTTTTCCTCTGACGTACAGGTTTGCGGCGTCGGTCAGCCTCTGAGTCGCCTTTACGCCCACATCGGCAGACAAGAGAATTTCCTCCAGGTTCGCGAGGCTCTCCTCGTCCCAACTGCGTTCCTGAAAGAGGCCTTCCAGCCGCTGCACCCAGCCCTCACGGGTTTTGGTCAGGCCGTTCTTGAGCCGTTGAAAGAAAGAACTCGCTTCCATGGCAGATGTTAAGGACAAAAAGCCTTGTGTTTGCAGTTTACTGTCAGCTGAGAGCTGAGTGCTTAGCAGGTTGCTGAAAAAAGAATTTTCGTGCTTCGACCCTTCGGCTTCGCTCAGGACAGGCGGGCTCAGCACGAACGGAAAATCTTCAACGACTTTAACACCCGCCCCGTTCGCCCTGAGCTTGTCGAAGGGTGAACGGAGGATTTTTCAGCAGCCTGTTAGAGCTTAGGACATTCGGACCGAGACGAGCTTGGAGACTCCCGGCTCCTCCATGGTGATGCCATAGAGGACCTCGGCAGCCTGCATCGTCCTCTTGTTGTGCGTGATGAGGGTGAATTGCGAGAAGCTGCTCATCTCCTTGATCATCTCGTTAAAGCGGTCGAGATTGGCATCATCCAAGGGAGCGTCCACTTCGTCGAGGAAGCAGAACGGGCTGGGCTTGGTCAAGAAGATCGCGAACAGCAGGCTCACCGCCGTCAGCGCCTTCTCTCCGCCCGAGAGGAGTGTGATGGATTGCAGCTTTTTTCCCGGCGGCTGCGCCACGATCTCGACCCCGGTCTCCAGGTAGTCGTGCTCGTCGGTCAAGACCAGGCGCGCCTTCCCGCCGTGGAACAGGCGGGGAAAGATCTCTTCAAATTTCTGGTTGATCTCTTCGAAGCTTTCTTTGAAGCGGAGCCGGCAGACGCGATTGAGTTTGGCGATCGTCTGCTGAAGATCGGCTATAGATTTCTCCAGGTCCTGCTTCTGCTGGCTCAAAAACTGGTAGCGGCTGTTCAATTCCTCGAACTCACCGATGGCGGCGAGATTGACCTCTCCCATACGATCCAGCCGCTGCCGCAGCTCGTCTATTTCTGCTTTCAGCTCCTCCCCGGAAATTTCCCTGTCCAGCCCTTGCGCTGCCGCCTCCTTCAGATCGAGATCGTGTTTTTCCCGGATGCCGTCAAACAGGTGCTGCAGGCTGAGCCTCTTTTCCGAGAGGGCGATCTGGAGGTGGTTTTTCTCCTCCTGGCAGCCCTGTCCCAGGGGACGCAGCTCTTTGATCGTCTCTTCGATTTCCGCTAGCGCGCGGGAGATCTCCCGGTACTTTTGCCGCACTTTTTCCAATCCCGCTTCCAGTCCCGCCAGACCATTTTTTCCTTCCTCCAGCGATCTCTCCGCCGAGCGGATCTCCCCACCCAACCGATCTCGTTTGCGGTAGAGCTCGGCGAGATCGGACTCAGCCGTTTGGATCTGCTGGGATAGCTCCTGCCGGAGTCTCAGGCGATCTTCAAGGTTAAGATGGGCATGCTCTTTCTTTTCGCTCAGCGTCGCGCCGCGTATCCGGGATTCGGTCGTCTCAGTCTCGAGCCGCTCCAGGGCCGCCTCCAGCCGGGAAAGGGCCTCCTGCTTCTCTTCCAGCGCCTTTTCCCTTTCCGTCCTCTCGTTGACCCGGCTCTCGATATCCCGTTGACAGGTGTTCATCTCATCCTGGAGCCGCCCCACAGTGGCGGACAGATGGGCTTGCTCCTGAGCGAGAGTTTGGCGAGTTTCCTCTAAGCGCTTGACCTCTTGTTCCGCTTCAAGAAGCTCGTGCTCCACGCGGACCCGTTCCAGCTCGAGGCGGTGACCCTCTTCGATCAAGCTCGAGCGGCTCGCCTCGGCCTGCATTATCCGGGCCTTGAGCTCACCGGCCTCTTTTTCCTCGCTCCGTAGCTTCGCCCGGAGTTCTGATATGAGCGCCTCCAGCTCTTTCATCTGGCGCCTCTGCGACAGCAGGCTGCCTTCCAGGCTGTCGAGACTGCCGCCCGTCACGACCCCCATAGGATCTATAACCTCGCCCTCCGGCGTTACGAGAGTGCAGCTAAAGCCGTTCCGATTCCACAGGCTGAGGCCCGATTTCAAGTCCTGCACCATGACCACGTTTGCCAGCAGGTATTCGGCGATCTCCTTAAACTCCTCTTTCACCGAAACGATTTCCAGCATCGGCGCGAGGACCTCCGGTTCGGTCACGGGCAGGGGCCTACGCTCCCGGCGAGAGAGCTCGCGCGGGATAAAGCTGCCGCGGCCTGAGGACTCGCGCTTCAAATACTCGATCGCCTCGACTCCCTCTTCGTGGCTCCGAACGATGATATACTGAACGCGATCTCCCAAGACCGCCGTCAGCGCCTTCTCGTAGGCCTCCGGCGCTTCGATCACCTCGGCCACGAGCCCGTAAATCCCGTCGAAGGCGGACTCTCTCTGCCGCTTGAGCATGATGCTGCGGACGCCTTCCTGGTATCCTTCGTAGTTTTTCTGCAAGGCCTCCAGCGAAGCGAGCCGGGAGCTGGTCTCCTGCAGCCTCGCCTTGAGGAGCCCCATTCTTTTTTCCTGCTCGTCCCTCACTGCGCTCCAGGACTGGAGAGATTCCGTCGCCTCTTGGTTTTTGCGCGCTACCTCTCTCGCGCGCTCCAGCGAGTTCTCCTGGGCCGCCTTCCTTTCCCGCTTTTTTTCCAGCCACGATTCCAACGCGGCGGCGGCGGTAGACTCTTCGCTCAGGTTTCGCGCCAGTTCTCCCTCAACCCCTCTGCGCTCTTTGTCCTTGGCGAGCAGGTCGTTCCTCAAGTGCGCGGTCTGGTTCGCCAGGTCGATGAGCAGGGACTTCTCCTGCTCCAGCGCCGACTGAAGATTGCGAATCTGAAGCTTGAAGTTGTCCAACTCGGTTTCTTTATCTCGTAGGTAGGCCTCCTCGAAGAGCGAGAGCTGAACGAAGTGTTCCTGGGCCTTCTGCAGCTCCTCGATCTCGCTCGCCAGGAGGTGGAGCTTCTGCCGCATCTCCAAAAGTTGCGCAGCCGCTCTTCGCTCGGCCTCTTCCAGCCCGGCGCGGTCCTTTTTCAGGAACTCGATCCTCTGCTCATCTCCCTGAATTTGGACCTTGCATTGATAGACCGTTTCCTGCTCAAGCGAGATGGCCCTTTCCGTCTCCAAAAGTGAGAGCCGCACGGATTCTGCCTCGGATTCTTTGGCGCGAAGCGAGACCGAGAGCTGAATGAAGCGGTCTTCCACCGTCCTCAACGTCGCTTCATGGCTGGAGATCTCCTGCTCAAGCTCGCTCCGTTGCCGGTTGGCCCAGGCGATCTCTTTTTCTCTCAGCTCCTGTTTCAGGGCCCGGTATCGCTCCGCCTTTTTTGCTTGCAGCTCCATGCTGCGGATCTGCCGCTCAATCTCGCGCACGATGTCGCTGACGCGCAGTAGGTTCTGCTGCGTCCGTTCGAGCTTGCGCTCAGCGATGAGCTTACGGCCCTTGTACTTGCTGGTTCCCGCCGCCTCCTCGATGAGCATGCGCCGCTCCTCGGGCTTGGCATTTACCATTTCATCGACGCGCCCCTGCTCCACGATCGAGTAGGCCTTGTTGCCCACTCCGGTTCCGAGGAAAAGCTCGATGATGTCTTTGAGCCGGCACGTGACCTTGTTGAGCGCGTATTCGGACTCTCCCGAGCGGAAAAGTCTCCGCGTGATCTGGATCTCGCTAAAGCCGTTGTACTCGGCTGGACCTCTCCCGTCCTCGTTGTCCAAGATCAGCGAGACTTCAGCCATTCCCGTCGGCGCCAGGCTCTCGCTGCCGTTGAAGATCACGTCTTCCATCATGTGGCCGCGTAGATGGCGAGCGCTCTGCTCGCCCATCACCCACCGAAGCGCGTCGACGATATTGGACTTGCCGCAGCCGTTGGGGCCAACGACAGAGGTAACGCCGGGCAGGAATTGCAGGACTGTCCTCTGCGCGAAGGACTTAAAGCCTACCATTTCAAGGCTTTTAAGGCGCATCTCTAATTCCCGTGAGGGAGGAGCCGGAGAAAATCGATGTTGACTGTCACCAAATAGATACTATTTCACAAGCATGAAGGGGTGTCAAGATTTAATTACAATATAAGGGGTATAGCAGACTCGACACCACAACATATTGCGCGAAGGCCCTGTCATGCAGGAGAAGGGAGACTGCGGACGGGGGACAGAAGAGCCGGGCTACTCCAGGAGCTCGGTATTCCAGTAAGAGACATCCACCGCATTCAGGAAGGGCCCCCACTCCCGATAACGCGCGAGGTTAAAGGTCTCCTGCATAAACGGAGTCCATTTAGGCTTATACGGCCTGCGCAACAGGCTTATCCCGACCTCATGGGGAGTCTTGCCCCCTTTGTGCCGGTTGCACTCCTGGCACGAGCAGACGACGTTCTCCCATGTCGAGGTTCCCCCGCGGGAACGCGGGATGACATGGTCCAGGTTGAGCTCGTAGCGGGGGAGTTTCCTCCCACAGTACTGGCAGGTGCATTTGTCGCGGGCATAAATGTTGTAGCGGCTGAACCGCACCTGACGTTTGGGCACCCGGTCGTAGCCGACCAGAAGAATCACTCTCGGGACTCGAATCACGCGGTTGACCAAGCCGACGGATTCATCACGCATAGAGACCGAGAGGTGGCTCCAGCTCTCGAAATCGAAGGTTTGATACTGTTCGTTCACCGCCCGGGCGATTCCCTGGTACAAAAGGGTAAAGGCGCGCCGGACCGAGGTCACGTGGATCGGCAGATAAGAGCGATTGAGAATCAGGACCTTGGTGTAGAGGATCGAATAGGTGGGGATCGACATAGTATGGTCCATAGCAGCCCCGGTGTCCGAATGATAGATTCTTTTAAAGATATCGGCCTAGGGACGCAAAGTCAACAGAGCGTAGATTCAACAGGCTTCTCATTGCTTGATATTCCGGCTGGTTTAGACTATAAACTAATAAAAGTTGCGCTCATGGATCTCCAATGTTGAGGAGAGATCCCTCCATTCATCTCCCTCCTTACGGACGCGTTCCCAGCTAAAAGAGAGCTTGTGAAGCAAGACATCTACATCAACTCTACACCGCAGGAGAGCCGCATCGCCATCATAGAGGATGGGGCGCTGGCCGAGTTTCTGATCGAGAGAAAACAGGAAAGGGGTGTCGCCGGAAACATTTATAAGGGCAAAGTTGCCCGCGTGCTTCCCGGAATGCAGGCTGCGTTCGTCGACATTGGCATGGAGAAGGCGGCTTTTCTTCACGTCTCCGATTTTTCCACTTCTTCGGAAAGCGGCTCTTCGCTCCTCGGCGGCGGTGAGGACGAAATTCTCATCGAAACCCCACGGCCTACTTCCCACCGGCGTCTTCCCATAGAACGGCAGCTCACACACGGGCAGGAAATTCTGGTTCAAGTCGCCAAGGACCCGCTGGGCACCAAGGGAGCGCGCATCACGTCCCATATCTCCCTTCCGGGCCGCTACCTGGTCTTCATGCCCGGCGTGAGTCACATCGGGATCTCGCGGCGCATCGACGACGAGAAGGAGAGAAAGCGGCTGAAAGAGATCGCCCTCTCCATGGCGACGGATCAAGGGGGTTTTATCCTGAGGACCGCGTGTGAGGGACGAAGCAAGCGAGAGATTCAGAGAGACTTGGCATTTCTGACCAAGCTTTGGCGGGACAACATGAAAAAGGTCGAATCCGCCACCGCCCCGGCGCTGATTCATCAGGATCTGGACCTCATCGCCCGCACCATACGCGATTTTTTTGCTACGGACACCCATCAGGTTTTCGTCGATCAGGTCAAGGAATACCGCCGCATGATCGACTTCGTGGGTCATTTCATGCCCCGCCTGAAGTCCAAGGTCACGCTCTATACTGAGGCCGAGCCGATCATGGACCGCTTCGGGGTCGAAGAAAAAATCTCCCACGCGCTGGAGAGCAAAGTCTGGCTGCGCTCCGGAGGCTATATCATCATCGAGCGGACCGAGGCTCTGACCGCCATCGATGTGAACACGGGCCGGTTCGTGGGGAGGAGGAACCAGGAGGAGACTATCCTGAAGACGAACCTCGAAGCCACGCAGGAGATCGTGCATCAACTGCGCCTGAGAAACATCGGGGGGATCATCATCCTAGACTTCATCGATATGGAGAAGGAGGCCAACCGGAAACGGATATATGAGGCGCTCAAAGAGGCGATCAAGAGAGACAAGGCTCGGACCAACATCCTAAAAATCTCCGAGCTGGGGTTGGTCGAGATGACCCGGCAGCGCACGCGAGAGAGCCTGGAGAATATGCTTTTGAGCCCGTGCGCCTACTGCGAGGGGCGAGGGCGAGTGAAATCAAACGTGACGGTCGCCTATGAGATTCTGAGGGCGATCAAGAAGGAAAAGACGCATCTGGAGGACGGCAAGAGGATCGTCGTCCGGCTGCACCCGGATATCGCAAATTTCCTCTACGACGACGAGAACCGCAGCCTCGATTTCCTCGAGCACGAGATCAACCACAAGATCATCCTCAAGGCGGCCGAGATCCTCCGCCACGACCAGTACGAGATCTCAACGATCTGAATCAGTTTTTCGGCCAGGCGCGGATGTCGGTGTCCCGCCGCAGCTTCTCCGGGTGATAGAATTCCTGGTGAGCGAAATCTGAAATTCTCCTACGCGGCTTGGCCTTGGGCCAGCTGCGGGCGTGGCCGATGGGCACGATCCAGAGCAGGCGCAGGGGCTGCGGCACTTGGAAGAGCTTTCTTAATTCAGGCTCGACTTCCTCGCGCACGGAGACCCAGACTGTTCCCAATCCCATGCTCGCTGCCATGAGCATCATATGCTCCACCGCGTTGGCGACGCTTGCCTGAAATAGTTTTTCCCGGTCTCCTGGCTGGCGGGTGGTAAGGTAGACGCGCATGGTACGCGGGTCGCCGCAGGCTAGAACGAGCACGCTGACATCGCCCACGTAATCTTTTTTCAGCCCCTTGTAGTGGACAGGGTCTTCGAGCTTGCGCTGCTTCCACTCCTGGTCGTAGATCTGCCGCACGCGCTTCATCTTTTCGCGGTCGCGCGTCACGACGAACTCCCACGGTTGGGTGTTAGCGCCCGAGGGCGCCCAGCGGGCCGCCTCCAGGA
>JAHFAP010000214.1:0-2395 GCA_023250495.1 Deltaproteobacteria bacterium
CCACTGCCACCTCGGCTTGGGCACGCTAAACCGTCGCACGGGCAAGCGCGAGCAAGCCCAGGAGCACCTCACCACAGCCACGACGATGTACCGAGAGATGGATATGGGGTTCGGACTGGAGAAGGCAGAGGCGGAGTTGAAGGAATTGCCGTGATGCGGTGCCCGAAGTGTCAAGCTGAGAACCGTGAAGGCCGGCGCTTCTGCGCGGAGTGCGCGAAGTTCATCGACTGGAAAAACTACCGGCTGGGCCGCTTGCAATCCGAGGTGCGGACGGAATACAAGAAGTCAGTTTTTGAGTGAGGAGCAATGAAAAAGATTTTTGGCCTTCTTCTAATCCTAGTGACACTCGTTGCAGGTGCAGCCGTAGCCGACGCGCAGCAGGCGGCGAAAGTCTCCCGGATAGGATTTGTGTCATCAAGCGGCGATCCCCGCGCTCCCGGGCCTCTGGTCGAGGCATTTCGGCAAAGGCTGCGGGATCTCGGTTATATCGAGGGAAAAAACATCCTGGTCGAGTATCGCCACGCCGAGGGGAAGCTGGACCGCATCCCAGGCCTCGTGGCCGAGCTCGTGCGGATGAAAGTCGACGCGCTCGTCGTTTCATCTGTGCCGGCGATCCGCGCGGCCAGGCGGGAGACCAAGACGATCCCCGTCGTCATGGTGATTTCCGTGGATCCGGTCGCCACCGGGATAGTTGACAGCTTGGCCCGCCCGGGTGGAAATATCACGGGGATCGCGAGTCTCGCCCGAGACCTGAGGGAAAAAGGGTTGGATGTGCTGAGGGGGATGGTTCCGGAGATATCGCGCATCGGAGTCCTTTGGAATGCGGACGGCCGAGCGTCGGCGGTCGCCTTCAAAGAGTATCAGGCTGCGACGCGTGCAAAGAAAATAAAGCTTCAATCCCTGGAGGTGCGAGGTTCGACCCCCGATCTGGAGGGCGCATTTAAAGCCGCCGTCAAGGAGCGCGCGGGCGCGCTCATCACGGTCAGCAATCCGGTGCTCGCTCGTTACCCGAAGCGAATCGCAGAGCTTGCCATAAAGAACCGGCTGCCATCGATGTCCGAAAGGAGCGAGTACGTAGAGGCCGGCGGTCTTATGGACTATTCCGCCGACTACGCGGAGAATTTCAGGCATGTCGCCGCCTACGTCGATAAAATCCTTAAAGGCACCAAGCCGGCGGACCTCCCGGTGGAGAAACAAAATAAGTTCGAGCTGGTGATCAACCTCAAGACGGCAAAGCAGATCGGTCTCACGATTCCGCCGGAGGTGCTCATGCGAGCGGACAAGGTGATCAAGTGAATTTTGGATTGCCGATTTTGGATTTTGGATTGGCAAAACAGCTATTAGCGGTCGGTGTTCAGCGCTTAGCAAAAACGGGGGCAAGACGGGCGCTGATAGCTGAAAGCTGAGCGCTTCTTGTAGCTTAGTCTGAATGAAAGGAGAGAAGACCGTGGCAAGAGGTTATGTCGACTCCGACGGTCACGTGATGGAGAACGAGCGTGAATTGAATGAATTCATCGAGTCGCCGTTTAACAGTCGCTATGTCACGTATCGCCAACTGTTGCCGACGCTGGATAGCTTTCACACACCCACCGGCCTGCCTCGGAGGCCCGGCACTTTTGACCCAAGCGTCGGTCCAGAGAGATGGCTCGAATTTCTTGAAAGAACAGGCACAGACTACACGGTCTTGTATCCTACCCAGGGACTATCCTATGGCCATGTGATCTTCCCCAACTGGGCCTTAGGCTACGCCAGAGCCTATAACAATTGGCTCTATGAGCGATACTTAAAGTTCAGCCCGCGCCTTAAAGCGGTGGCCTTGATCCCGATGCAGGATGTTCCCTCTGCTGTCGCTGAGCTGCGCAGGGCCGTTAAAGAATTGGGCATGGTCGGCGCGATGATCCCTTCCAATGGTCTCAACAAACATGTTAGCGCGAAAGAGTATTGGCCCATCTATGAGGAGGCAGAGCGGCTTGACTGTGTGGTTGCGGTCCATGGGGGAAGCTATGTCAATTTGGGCTTCAATACTTTTACCATCTTCCCGGCGACCCGGGCATTGGGCATGCCGTTCCCTCTGGCGATTGCCGCGACCGGGATGATCGTGGATGGAGTCCTGGACGCGTTTCCCAAGCTAAGGGTCGGCTTTCTGGAGGGCGGGACCGCTTGGATCCCCCTGGTGATTGATCGTCTGGAGAGAGAAATGGAGTACGGAGGGTTGTCTATTAAGCGAAGGCCCGAGGACTACTTTCGCAGCGGCAGGCTCTTTGTCGGCTGCGAAGGTAACGAAAAGGCGCTCGCGTATGCAATCGAGAGGGTAGGGCCCGGGCCTTTCATGTTCGCGTCGGATTTCCCGCACGAGATTCCGTTGGAAAATTGCATGGAGGAGATCGACGAAATT
>JAHFAP010000214.1:2495-5453 GCA_023250495.1 Deltaproteobacteria bacterium
GCACAGGCGGCGCAGAAGGATTTGCAGAGGCTGACGGTTGGCTACACCCCCATAGCGGGTGCGGCGCTCCCGTTCTTCATAGCGGTGGAAGAAAAAATCTTTCAAAAATACGGCTACGAGGTGTTCCCCGTATTTATGGGGGGATCGCCGCTTATCAATTCGGCGATTCTCGCCGGGGAATTCTCCATCGGCTACACGGGAGGGGGCGCGGTCATCTCGAGCCGTCTCGCAGGGAGTGATCTGATCGCGATCGGATCACCGTTGCCAGTTCTAACCATCGACGGTTGGTCAAAGCCTGAGATCAGGTCTATCAGCGATCTCAGAGGAAAGAGAGTCGGCGTAACACGTTTTGGCGCATCGAGTTATTTCGCGGGGCTCTCGATGTTGGAGTCGGCCGGGGTTAAACCCAGCGAGGTTGTTTTTATCCAAAACGGCGGCGTCGGCGAGTCGCTGGCCGCCTTAATGGGTGGCAGGGTGGACGTGGCCATGATCGGATACCCCTTTGGTCTGACGGCTAAGAAGGCGGGATTCCACCTGCTCTTCCGGCCTTCGGATACCGAATATGGTCTGTTTCCCACCGCTGTCATAGCGGCCCGAGACTCGTGGGTGAGAGATGCGAAGAACCGCAAGGTCGCGGTTGACTTTTTGCGCGCGCTCAATGAAGGACAGCAGCTTGCCAGAGAAAATGCGACCGTGAGCAAAAAAGCGCTCAAAAAATATACCAGAGTCGACGATGACGCGCTCTTACAAGGCAGCTTCGAGTTTTACAAGTCCGCTTTCTCCAGCACGCTCCGGACCGGAGAGAAGGCGATGGCGAATGCGCTGAAATTTGTCGATCATCCCAAGGCCAAGCAGGCCGATCCGAAGCAGTTTTACGACAACAGTCTAGTAGAGGAGGCGATGAGATGATTTTAGATTGCCGATTTTGGATTTTGGATTAAGGAGAAAAACGAATGGATAAAATATTTTCGATCCGGCTTTTGGTTTCTCGGTTCGATAATCGGAAATCTAAAATCCAAAATCTAAAATGGGCGGGGGTTCTTTCGACCTTCATCTTGCTCGCGGGGTGTGTGGGAATGGCCGAGGCGCAGCAGACGAAGAAAGTCCCGCGAATCGGTATTCTCACACCCGATCCTGTCTCAGCGCGTGCGGATCTCTTTGAGGCATTCAGGCAAGGCCTACGCGAGCTTGGCTACTTCGAGGGTAAGAACATCGCCATTGAGGTCCTGTCTGCGGAGGGGAAGCTTGATCGGCTCCCCACACTCGCGAGGGAGCTGGTCAGTCTTAAGGTGGACGTCATCGTGACGGTGGTAACGCCAACGGCCCAAGCGGCTAAGCAAGCGACCAGCACGATCCCCATCGTGTCAATAAGTGCCGATCCAGTAGGCACTGGATTGGTCGCCAGTCTTGCGCGGCCAGGAGGCAATATCACCGGTTTGTCGGTCCTTGGCCCCGAGATACGCGGAAAACAATTAGAACTTCTGAAGGAGACATTGCCCAAGGTCAAGCGAGTGGCCTTTGTGTGGGATCCGGCCAACGCGTCCACGGCCCTTACATTCAAGGCGCTAGAGATCGCGGCCCGAACGCTGGGACTGCAGATTGAGTCCCTGGAGGTGCGAGCTCCAAACGAACTGGAGAGCGCCCTGGAGTCAGCGACCAGCAAAGGCGCTGGCGCCCTCATTGTAGGGCCCGCGATGGCTGCTGCGTACCGAAGACAACTTGTGGACTTGCCAGTCAAGAACCGGCTGCCGGCAATATACGACGAGAGGGAATCTGTAGAGGCTGGTGGCCTCATGTCTTATGGGACAAATCGTGCCGACTTATTTCGTCGCGCCGCCACGTACGTGGACAAGATCCTAAAGGGCGCCAAGCCGGCGGACCTTCCCGTTGAGCAGCCGATGAAGTTCGAATTCGTGATCAACTTAAAGACGGCGAAAGCGCTTAACCTAACGATCCCGCAGTCGGTGCTGTTCCGGGCGGATAAAGTGATCAAGTGATTTTGGATTTTCGATTTTCGATTTTGGATTGAAGAGAAAATCAGGTGTATAAACCATTTTGCATGGGATTTTTGAGCTCTCGCTCCGGCAACAATCGCAAATCTTCAGCCAGAGGCAGATCCGCCTCAGGCGGAAAAATCCAAAATCTAAAATGTGTCGTTGTACTGGCCGCCGTGATTTTATCCTCCCCTGCGTTAGGCCAGGTCATCAAGCTGCGCTCTGCCTATTCTACGATAGCGATGGGGCAGTCGCTGATATGGGTGACAAAAGAGGCTGGTGTTTTCGAGCGCCACGGGCTTGTTGTGGACCTGCTGTTTATTATCAGTTCCACCACGGTCACCCAGGCGTTGGTCGCTGGCGATGTGCCGATCGTCATCATGTCGGGCGCTACGGCCATTTCCGCTGCTCTTAGCGGCCAGGATTTGGTGATGGTCGGGAGCACCAAGAGCGACCCGGCTCAGGCGTTCCTGGTGACGTCGAAAGAGATTACGCAGCCTTCACAGTTGAGAGGAAAGAGGCTCGGGGTGAGCAGGATTGGCGCCTCTTCTGATTTTCTGCTGCGCTATCTTTTAAAACGGATCGGGTTGGTTCCGGAAAAAGATGTGGCGATTGTTCAACTCGGCAGCTCGCCGGTAAGGATGGCGGCATTAGCCAAGGGGGCGATTGACGCAACCGCCTTGAGCTTCGAAGAGATGCTGGTCGCCAAAAAGACCGGGTTCAATCTCCTTCTGGACATTTCGAAACTGGGCATTGAGTCTTTGAACAGCGATATGATAACCAGCAGGAGATTCGTTCGGGATGCGCGAGAAACGGTTCGAAGGTTCGTGAAGGGAATGGTGGATGGGGTGCACTTTTACAGAAACAACAAAAAGTTCAGCATGGAGGTCATTGCCAAATACACCAAGAGCAGGGATATGGAGAAGATCGAGCAGGGGTACGATTACAACGCGAACATCTACCT
>JAHFAP010000215.1 GCA_023250495.1 Deltaproteobacteria bacterium
TCAGATGGCGATCCTGACTCTGGTGCTGCTTCTTCCCTGCGTGTCTCATGCCCAGACCAGGACGAGTTCTGATAAGAAAGTCTCGGTCGGCATTATTTACGAAGCGCTGAGCGCCACCAATGGCCCGATCTGGCTCGCCGAGGATTTAGCTCTCTACGATAAGTACGGTCTCGACGTTAAGGTAATCCACGCCCGCGGCGCGCTCCCGGTTCAAGCTTTGGTGAGCGGCGCGGTGGAGTTCGGCGCCTTCAGCGGCTCTTCGACCGTCGCCGCTAACTTGGCGGGGAGCGACCTCGTGTTTATCGCGGCCAAACCCAATTTTTCCGTGATCTCGGCCTGGACGAGAAAAGATTCTGCGCTCAAGAGCCTTGCGGAGCTGAGGGGAAAAACCATCGGTGTCAGCCGGGCGGGCTCTGCGACGCACGCGATCGCACGGATTGCATTGAGGAGCGTTGGGCTTGCTGACAAGGACGTGAAGTTTCTCCATCACGGTGGCCTGCCGGAGATCTTTGCTTCCTTGGAGCAAGGGCTCGTGGATGCTGCCTTCGCCTCAGCGCCGCGTCCGGGCTTTAGGGAGCTGATCGATCTCTCGATCTTGAAGATCCCGTTTCTCCAGGGCGCGATTGAGGTGCAGCGCGGATTTCTTCAAAGCCGGCGCCAGGTGGTGCTGAATTTCCTGCGCGCCTATCTCGACAGCATCAAGATAGCCAAAGAGAGGCCGGAGCTCGCTGTCACCACGGTCGCGAAGCGGCTCAGAGTGACGGCCGAGGTCGCGCGCACCGGCTATCGGCCCCATGCCCGCGTCTGGGAGGAGATTCCCTATGTCCGCACAGATTCGGTTCAGGCGATTCTCGATCTCTACCCGGCGGAAAAAAATGTCGTTCCAGGGAAGTTCGTTGACAATAGCGTGCTGAAGGAGTTGGATGATTCCGGCTTCGTGCGGGAGCTTTACAACAAGAAGTAGACTGCGGCAGCTAATCTTCAGGAGGGCGAGATGACAACGGGTTTACAGACGATCGACGCTGACGGCCATATCGAGGAGACGCACATTGCCTGGAAGGAGCGTTTGCCAAAGAAGTATCAGGATGCCGCGCCGGCGCGGCGTCCAGGCGCTGATGGCCAGTCGCGGTTGTTTATAGAAGGAAAGGCCTGGCCCAAGCCCAACGGCGCAGGCCTCGGTGTCGGCGGGCCATACAGCCGTCCCCATCCGAGGCGGCAGGGGATGACCGATCCGAAGGCGAGGCTTGTGGACATGGACTCCGAGGGGATCGACGTTGCGGTCCTATTCGGCGGCGGCCTCGGCGGCAGCATTCCGGCGCTCGAGGATGCGGGCTTCGCCGTGGAGCTCGCGCGCGCGCGCAACACCTGGGTGGCGGAGTATTGTTCGGCGAATCCCGCACGTCTAAAAACAGTCGCGGTCCTTCCTCAGCAGGATATCTCCGCTTCAGTAGCCGAACTCAACCGGACGGTGACCGAGCTTGGATTTGTCGGCGTCTCCCTTCTCCCCAATCTCCGCGGTAAACATGTGGGCAATCCCTACTTCTTTCCCATCTACCAGGAGGCGGAGCGTCTCAACGTGCCGATTTGCGTCCATATGTTTTTAGGCCGCTATGGCTCCGAAGCGACTGGCACTGTCCGCTTTGACAAATTTTTCTACTCGCATTTATTCGGCCATCCCTTCGAGCAGATGATCGCCCTGGCGGTGATTTTGGGCGAGGGGCTGCTGGACCGGTTTCCCAAGCTTCGCTTTGTCTTTCTGGAGGCGGGCTGTGGTTGGCTGCCTTATTGGATCGATCGCCTGAACGAGCACCAGGAGGTGCTGGGCGTCCAGGTCCCGGCGCTCAAGGAGAGGCCGAGCAAGCTGCTTGAGCGGAGGCAGTTGTTCTTCTCGTGCGAGCCCGACGAGACGGAGCTGGCTCACGTTGTAGAAGTGATTGGAGACGACTCGATCGTCTTTGCCTCCGACTACAGCCACTTCGACAGCCGCTTCCCGGGCGCTTCGAAGCCGATCCTCGACCATCCGAAGCTGAGCGATGGTTCAAAGCGGAAGATCCTGAGCGGGAATTCCCGCCGTCTCTACCCTCTCGGCTAGAAAGGATCGCGACCTCCATGGCGGCCGTCATTGCGCTTGCGCTCTTCTTCCTCACTTGCGCTTCCGCGGCCGGAGCCGAAAACGTCAAGGTCGGAATTCCTTCGCTTACGGTTACGATGATGCCGCTGGCCGTTGCCAGGGAGCGAGGCTATTTCCAACAGGAGGGATTGAACGTCGAGCTTGTTCTCATGCCCGCGGCCCTGAACATCAAAGTCCTTCTAAGCGGAGAGATCGGCTATGCGAGCACCATTGGCTCCGCGGTCGTCGCCGCCGTGCGCGGCGTCGAGGTTCGGATCGTGATGTTGTTTGTCGACCGCCCGCTCCTCGATCTGCTGGCGCGGCCGGAGATCAATTCCATCGCCGATCTCAAGGGACGGGTGATCGGCATCTCCTCCCGCGGCGGCCTTCATGACGTCACCATACGCAGGATGCTCCAGCAATCCGGGGTTGATCCAGCACAGGCGACTCTCCTGGCGGTCGGAGGACAAGGGGCGATGCTGGCTGCGCTGATGAGTGGCCGGATTTCGGCTGGGCTGCTGAATCCTCCACACAACTTCTTGGGTTATCGGGAGGGGTTGAAGAATTTGGGATTCGCCGGCGCTTATATCCGGATTCCGAGCACCGGTTTAGTGACCACGCGGGAGCGGCTAGAGCGCGCGCCGGATCAGGTGCGCCGGATGGCGCGCGCCCTGACTCGAGCCCGCGCATTCGCGCGCGAAAATAAAGCTCAAGCGGTCCCGATCTTGAAGAAGTTCTTACAGCTACAGGACGAAGATCTGACTGCGAAGATCTACGACTATCACAAAAGAGCCGAGACACCGGACGGAAGAATCGACGCGGCCCTGGCCGCTGAGACCATACGTGACGTCGGGCAAACAGAAGGGATCACGCGCGATCTCCCGGTCAGCCAGCTCTTCGACTTCTCCTACCTGGAAGCGGCGCGCTGAACGCCGCTACCGTCTAGCCTTTCTTGTCCGGCGGACAAAGTAATCCCACATCGAGCCCAGGCGGTGCGGCGTGTAGATCTGCTCGAATTTGACCTTCGCTTCCTCATTGCTGGTCCATGAAGGCTCACCGGATGCGGTGGCGAGCAATTGGATGCGGCAAGCCTTCTCCAGAAAGATCGCGTAGAGGGTCGCTACCTGAATGGATTCGCCCACGACCGTCGAGCCATGATTTTTCATCAGGACGCCGCGGCACTTGCCCAGCGCCTTGGCCACTTCTACCCCAAGTTCGGGCGTGCGGATGAGGGCTGTGGTGTAGTCGAATAGGGGCAGGCCTTCATAGAAGATCGAGCCTTCATGGCTTACCGGTCGCAGCGGCTGACGTAAAGAGCCAAAGGCGATGGCATAAGGCGGATGGGTGTGGACGACGCAGTTGACGTCCGGTCTGGCCCGATAGATCTCCGTGTGGATGAAGACCTCCGAGTGGCGCTCGTATTTGCCTTCGATTTTTTTTCCGTCCAGGTCGCAGACGATGATGTGCTGGGGCCGAATCTCTTCGAAGCCGAAGCTATGCGGCTTCATCAGTATCTTGGCCTGTTTGGGGATGCGGACTGAGACATGGCCCAGGATGTTGTCCCAGTGGCCTTCCTGAGCGAGGATGTTGCAGGAATAGGCCAGGGTTTCTTTCAGTTCTTTGAGGCTCATTCCGTCTCCTTAAATTTTGAGTTTTGAATGTTGAGTTTTGAGTTAAATTCAAAACTAAGAATTGTTTTGACTTCGCAGCCTGAATCTCTGAATCTTACCCGTGACGGTCTTGGGCAGCTCGTCGACGAAGTCGATCCAGCGCGGATATTTGTAGGGCGCCAGCTTGCTCTTGACCAGCGACTGAAGCTCTTCTTTGAGCAGATCGCTGGGCTTGTATTCACTCTTAAGGAGCACGTAGGCCTTGGGTTTGATCAGGCCATCGTGATCCGGTTGTCCCACCACCGCCGCCTCCAGGACCGAAGCATGCTCCATTAATGTATTTTCGATCTCGATCGGAGAGACCCACAAGCCGCCGACCTTGAGCATGTCGTCGGAGCGGCCGCAGTACCAGTAATAACCTTCTTCATCCCGGTAATAGGTATCGCCGGTTTTCAGCCAATCTCCCAGCATCGTCTTCTTGGTTTGCTCGTGTTTGTTCCAGTAGTAGGGTGCATTGGCATCGCCTTTGACCAGTAAGTTTCCGACCTGACCCGTGGGCACTTCGCGCCCTTCCTCATCCACGATCTTGGCTTCAAAGGCCGGAGTCACTTCCCCGCTGCTGCCTGGCTTTGCTCTGCCAGGCCGGTTGGCGAGAAAGTCGTGAGTCGCTTCAGTGGAGCCTACGACGTCCAGAAGCTCAGTCCCGTACTTATCCTTCCACTGATGGAAGAGGGCTGGGGGAAGCGGCTCTCCGGAAGAGAGGCAGATCCTAAGCGAACTGAGGTCGTAATTTTTTTCCACGCGCAGGAGCCGGGCATAAAGCGTCGGCACGGCGAAGAAAAAGGTCGGGCGATACTTTTCGATCACCTGAAGGACCTTCTCCGGCTCGGGGCGCTCGGGCCAGAGGACGGTTGCGGCGCCGAACCTGAAGGGAAAGTAGAGCGAGTTCCCGAGGCCGTAGGAGAAAAAGAGTTTGGAGGCGGAAAAGCAGATGTCATCCTCTCTCATCCCCAGCACCGGCTTCACGAAGAGGTCGGTGATCGTGATCATGTCATGCTGGAGATGAACAGCCCCTTTGGGAGTACCGGTGCTGCCCGAAGTGTAGTTCCACATGACAACGTCATCCTTGCTGGTCGGCTCAGGCTCCAGCCGGCTCGACGCCTTGGAGATCAGGGATTCGAATGAGAGGGCGCGACCCTTGGGCTTGCCGACCACCAGCACGCTCTTAAGATACCGGGGTCTGTCCCAAATCGGCTCAAATTCAGGAAGCACCGACTCGTGAATGACGGCGATCCTGGCTCGACTGTCTTCAAGGAGATACTCGTAGTCTTTCGCCTTCATCCAGGGATTGGTTGGAATAGGCACAGCGCCGATTTTTATGGCGCCGAAGAAGCTGAAGGCGAATTCGGGCGAGTCAGGCAGGACCAGAAGAACGCGCTGTTCAATATCCGTGCCCAACTCCTTCAGGACATTTCCGGTCTGGTTGACCCTTTCGTAAACGTCCTGGTAGGTAAATTTCTGGTCCTCATAGTAAATGGCGAGCTTTTTACCCCGACCTTGGGCGATGTTCTCGTCGACGAAGGTCGTCGCCGCGTTGTAGAGATCTGGAAGGTCGAGATGCATGCTAGTAGCTCCAAGCGGTCAGCTGTCAGCGTTCAGCGACAAGAAAGATTCGTATGAAGTTTTCCCAGCTGAAAGCTGATGGCTGATAGCTGAGTGCTGTT
>JAHFAP010000048.1:0-7136 GCA_023250495.1 Deltaproteobacteria bacterium
ACAGGGAGCGGGCCCGATGATCGTTACGGAGCGGGCCGGGCTGTTTGCCAAACATGGGCTTCATGTCGAGAGCCGTCTGATGGGCGGCGCGAAGGGCGTGGTCAAAGGGCTCATGGGAGGAGAGATCCTATTCGGAAATCTCGCCGCCCCCGCGCTGTTACGCGCCGATCTTGTAGAGGGAGCGGATTTGGTTTTTCTCACCGGAGGCATCAACCAGCAGTTCTTGGTGGGTCGCCCGGGAATCAAGCATCGCGGTGAGCTAAATCGCGCGGCGATCGGTTTCGTCGGCGACGGAGGATTGAACGACGTGCTGGTTCACTTCGTCGTCGAACAACTGAAGAAGGAGGGCGTTCGCGAGCTTCGCCTCGCTCCGCTTCCGAGCGGCGGCAGAGAAGGCACGGCTCTCCTGCTTGCCGCGGAGTGCGACGCGCTGGTGATGACGCCGCCTGAAGCCGTCGAGGCAAGGAGGCGAGGCTGCGCCTTTGTCGTCGACTTTGCGGAGTTCGGTTTGAATTACGCCTTGGGCGGAATCGCGACGCGCCGGAGCACCGTGCGCGATGACCCGGATCTCGTCAGGAAATTCGTCAAGGCATACGTCGAGGGGATGCAGCGCTACCGGACCGACCGGGCCTTCACCATCCAAGTCCAGCAGGAATACAGCGGGCTCTCAGATCGGAGCATTGCTGAAGAAACGTATGATCTCACCCGGCCCGGGATGCCGGCGATTCCTTACCCTGTGATCCAGGCCTTAGCGACCGCGCTGAGGATGATGTCGAGAGATTTGCCCGGCGCGGCGACGGCTGACCCGCGCTCGTTTGTGGAAGATCATTTCATCAGAGAGTTGGAAGAGTCAGGTTTTCTTCAAGAGACCTACGGACGGCGGTAGGCAGAATTTGAAAGTTTAGTAATTCACACGCATTAGATTCTGTCATATTTATGTCCTCTCTCCCGAAGCCTTTTGACCCTCACCCTTCCCTCTCCCTGGCAGGGAGAGGGTTAGAGTGAGGGTAGAGTGAGCGAAAATAAGTGAAGGTAACAAATATTCGGACGTTTATATTAGAAGGCTTGGCGACCTTTGCAGGCCGAGACAAAAGCGGCGAATATCTTCCTCTGCGAGCGATCTCTTTGGGTGAGAAACTCCGGATGCCATTGGACTCCGAGGACGAAAGCGTGATCCTTGCTCTCGATCCCCTCGATTACGCCGTCCTCCGCACTGGCGTTGACGATCAATCCCGTCCCCAGCTTTTTCACCGCCTGGTGATGCGTCGTGTTGACCTCAAGAGTTGCGCGTCCCGCAATCTGTCTGAGCTTGGTTCCGTCGTGAATCTTGACTTTATGTCCGCCTCGGTCTTTTAGTTTTCCTTGCTCGTGCTCCGCCGCGCCAGGAATCTGCGTGCCGATGTCTTGGTAGAGCGAGCCGCCGAGGGCGACATTGATCGCCTGCGCCCCGCCGCACACTCCCAGGATCGGCGTGTCCCGCTCCAGCGCCAGCGAAATCAACCCCAGCTCAAACTGCGTCCGCTCTTCGATCACCTTCCCCAGCCGCTTTGTAGGTTTTTCGCCGTAGAATCTGGGATGGATGTCGAAATTTCCGCCGCTGACCACGAGGCCGTCGAGACGCTCGAGAAGTTTTCTGATCGTCGCTTGCGACGATGCGATGGGGAGAATCAGCGGGATCGCTCCGGCCTGCTGGAGCGCGCGCGCGTAGCGCTCGTGGAGCACGATCAACGGCCCGGCTTTGTTGCCGGACCGCGGCCGCGCCGTGATGTCTGGGGTGATGCCGATAAGGGGCTGCTTCATTTCTGCTCGCCGTAAATCTTTCGGTAGAGCCGCAGGTTCCGCAGCACGAGCTTCACGTAGAGGCGGGTCTCGGCATAGGGGATGCGCTCGATAAACTCATCTTCGTCCACAGTGGCGATCTGCGCTTCCCAGCGGGAGACGGCGTTCTCGCCGGCGTTGTATGCGGCGATCGCTTTGACCAGACTCTTCGAGTAGCGCTGCAGGAGATCTCTCAGATGGTGCATCCCCAGAGTCAAGTTGAGCGCGGGCTCGAAGAGCCTCTCGCGTTGAGGCGGCGGCAGGCCCAGTTGGGTGGCTACCTTGGCCGCGGTGGAGGGGAGAAGCTGCATCAATCCGAGGGCGGATGCCGGAGAAATCGCCTTGGGATCGAAGAGGCTCTCCTGGCGGATCAGCGCCACGACGAAATACGGGTCCAGGGTTTTTTCCTGCGCCAGCTTTTGCACAGTGTCCCAATAGGCCAGTGGGTAGCGGTAGCGGGCCAGCTCTTCGGAGGAGCGAGGAATCTGATTGGCCAGAGCCACGCTTCGAGCGTATGCGCTGTTGCGCGCATACTCACGCATCAGCAAAAACCGGAGTGAAAGCTCTTCGTCGCCGAGATTTTTGACTTCGTCTAACTCGGCCACGGCCATTGGGTTCAACGCCAAGTCGGCAAGCTCGTGAGCCCGGGCAAGATGAAAAGACTGAACTGAGCTGAGCACGGGGACCGTCGCGGTGGAGACGCTGGGTTCGGCCGCCTTTTTCTCCTCGACGGCCACGCCCATCCGGGTAAGCCACCCGGCGGCAGCGCCTTTGTAGTAGCTCTCTTCCGGCTCACCCAGGATGGCCAGAAAAATCTGCTTGGCCTCATCGCTCTGCCCCATCCTGTTCGCGCTCCGCGCCTGCCAGTAGCGGGCCGCGGTCCCGTATCGTGCGGCCTCTCCACTCACCGCCAGCCGCTTGAAGGCCGCGTTGGCGCGGTTGTCGTCGGCGCGCAGGTAGTAAATCCACGCCGATCTCCACGCGGCCTCTTCGCGCAGTTGTTTGTCTAAGGATTTTTTAAGGATGTTCTGGTAGGCGGCGAGGGCTTCATCGATTCTGCCCAACGACTCGTAGATGCGCGCCGAGGCGAACTCGGCAAAATCGACAAAAGCGCTTTTCGGGTAGCGTTCTCTTAATAGCCTGAAGTATTCGAGGGCTTTAAGATCGTCATCGCGATTCCAGTAATTCAGCGCGAGCTGGTGCAGCGCGGTCGGCGCTTCTGGGCTCTCGCGAAACCCCTGCACCACCTCGGTCAGTATGGGTGCCGCTTCGTCTCTCTTCCGCTGGGCTTGGTAGAGACTCCCGAGGGCCATCAGAACCCGCGGACGGAGATTTCCCTGCGGCGTCTGTTCCAGAAGATTCCGGTATAGCTTCTCAGCCTCCGGATAGGCCTGCTCTCGCGTCAGCAGCTCACCCTCGCTCAGGAGCGCCTCCGGCGTGGTCAGCGCGAAAAGATCGGGAAATTTCTCTCTCAGCGCGGCGACCGATTTTCTCGCTGCGGCGGCCCACGGGGAGAGAGCAGAGGCGCGGCGCAGTTCCTGGTACGTGGAGTAGGACTGCTTCCAGTCCTGAAGGGCTTCCTGCGCCTGGCCAAGCAGATAGCCGGCCTCATCGGAAATTTCTTTTCTCGCGCGCTGGGAGCGAAGCGCGCGCAGTTGTTCCATCGCCCGAAGATAATTTTTCTCCGTCAGGGAAAGTTTTGCGAGCTGGAGGCCGGCCTGCGGCGCCCAGACGCTGTTAGGAAATTTCTGCTGGAGCTGAGAAAAGTATTGACGGGCCGCCGGGAGGTTTCCTCCGTTAACGGCGATCTGGCCGAGGTAATAGAGGCTGTAGTCCTCCAAGAGATAAGCGCGGTCTAAGGTTTTGAGAAAAGTTTCCTCCGCCTGGCGCGAATCGCCTTGAGAAAAAAGGGCGTAAGCCTCGGAGAAAAGCTCGCGGGGATTTTGCTCTTGAGAATGGAGTCGGCAAGGAACGAAAAGTGCGGACAGCGCGAAGCCAAGGGCGAATAGTTTTTGCATGAATTCATAGAGATTTTAATGGAGCGCAAAGAAAGATTCAATACGGACCGCGGAACGACAAGCGTTTCACTGTTGCCTCGAAAGGTTGAACAGGCCGCCGAGGCATGATAGCTGAGCTTCAGAGTCACTATGCGCACGGAGGGAAGCTGATTGAAGATCGAAGGTAGTTATACATTCAAAGCGCCCAGGGAGAGGGTTTGGCAGGTGCTGCTCGACCCGAAGATCATGGCTCAGTGCATGCCGGGCTGCGACGGTCTCAAGGAGGTTGCGCCGGATCAGTACGAAGCGACCATGAAGATCGGGGTCGCTTCCGTCAAAGGAACCTACAAAGGGAAGGTCTCCATCAAGGACAAGCGCGCCCCTGAGCATTACGTCCTCAGCGGCGAGGGAACGGGAGGTCCCGGCTTCATGCAGGGCGACGTGGTGATCGACCTTGAGGATCAAGGCGGCGAGACGGTCCTTAAGTATCGCACGGACGCCAAGGTCGGCGGGTTGATCGCCGGGATGGGCCAAAGAATGCTGGGAGGGGTCGCTAAGATGGTGGTGGAGCAGTTCTTCAGGAAGATGGAGGAATTTATTTTTTGATGAGCCCGCGGCGAGGGTCAATGGGAACGCCGTTCACGCGCACCTCATAGTGAAGGTGCGGGCTCGTGCTCTTGCCGGTGTTGCCGACTTCCGCGATCTGCTGGCCTTTTCTCACCTGATCTCCTCTGTTCACGTAGATCTTCGAGAGATGGGCGTATTGCGAGGTGATTCCCTGGCCGTGGTTCAAGATCACGGTGCGGCCGTTGCCGTTGCTTTCGCCGGTGGTTTCCACAGTGCCGTCACCCGGAGCATAAACCGGCGTTCCTGTGGGATTGGGGATGTCGAGTCCGGAGTGAAACTCGACCTTGCCTGTCAAGGGGGAGACGCGCTTGCCGACCCCGGAGGTTATTTTGCCCGT
Source organism: Deltaproteobacteria bacterium (assembly GCA_023250495.1). Lineage (GTDB taxonomy): Bacteria > Desulfobacterota > Binatia > UBA9968 > UBA9968 > JAHFAP01. The sequence continues at coordinate 4,780 of JAHFAP010000048.1, forward strand.
GGCTGGCCAGTCGGTGGGGATTGAGGCGATCAGCCGCTCTAGCTCGGACTGGAGCGAGTTGAGGCTTTGCTGCATCTCCGTGATCGCGTAGTGAGCGTTGGTCGAGCTTCTCTGCGGGGGCGGGACTGAGGCCTCGACTGTCTCCCGCAGCCCCGTCCAGTCGGCGAGCAGTGTCTGAATGCTCTGTGTCTGGTCCTGCAGGCGGGACAGCTCTTCCCGTTGGGCCAGAGCTTTCAACTGGAGCTGTTTGACATTTCCGCTTTTGAGTTTCATCCACACATAATCGCCCAGGAGCCAGCCGCCCAGGGCGAGCAGGATCGTCGCCCCACAGAGGAGAACGCGGACCGACCTCTGGGTAAACACTAACCGGCGGATGCGGGCTTCGCGCGACGCGAGAATAAGAATCGAGTACCGCTTCTCCATGCCTCTGCCTTAAGAGCTCTTCTGCGCCGCCGCGATCTCGTCGCCTCTCATCTTGCAGCGGCCGTCAAAGACAACCCCTTCTTCCAGAACCAGGATCGGGGTCATGATATCCCCGAAAATTCGAGCGCTGCTGCGCAGCTCGACGCGCTCGCGCGCCAAGAGACTTCCGGTGACCTGCCCGCTGACAATGGCGGTGCCTACTTGCACTTCGGCTTCCACCTGCCCCGTTTCTCCCACGAGCAGGGTGTCGGAGGAAAGGAGCTCGCCGCGGAATTTTCCGTTGACGACCAGGGTCCCGACGAAGCGCAGTCGCCCTTCGAGTTCGCAACCCTGGTCGATGACCGAAGTCGAGTCTTCCTCGGAGACCGAGCCGTTCCCTCTCCAGCGCCACACGAGATTCGCTCCTGACCTGAGCGCGCTGCTCAAAGCCGCGCTGGCCGAATGGTCTTTGCCAAACATGATCTTCTACCAACTGCTGACGCGGGAAAGCCAAAAGCCGTCAAGCGAAAACGAATGGATAGTATTCAAACTTTTCAACGCTTGTCAACCCAAACCATGGTCTCTGTTGACGTTCCCCTTGCATTGCCGACCCCTAAAAGTTAGGTAGATAGGGCATGGCGCCTCCGGTGAGCGTTGTCATTCCCACCCACAACCGCTGGCCAATGCTCTGCGATGCGGTCGGTTCGGTTCTCGCCCAGAGCTATAGAGACTTCGAGCTTATCGTTGTGGATGACGGCTCCGAGGACGGCACGGCGGGGAAGCTTGCGGCGAAGTATGGATCAGCCGCGCGCCTAGTGTCGCAACCGCGCCGGGGCGTGGCCGCGGCGCGCAACCTGGGGGCGAAGAGCTCTTGCGGCAGCTATCTAGCCTTTTTAGACTCTGACGACCTGTGGCAGCCGAGGAAGCTCGAAGTCCAGATGGCCTTCATGCAGGCGCCCTCGGACCGGCAGATTTGCCAGACGGAAGAGATCTGGATCAGGAATGGCGTCAGGGTCAAACCAAAGAAGAGACATCGCAAGCCTTCGGGCGATCTCTTTCGCGCGAGTCTCGATCTCTGCCTGGTCAGCCCGTCGGCGGCGCTGATGACCAGAGAGCTGTTTGAACGAGTCGGAGGATTCGACGATTCGTTTCCGGTCTGCGAGGACTATGACCTGTGGCTGCGCATCGCGCTCGACCATCCCGTCTATCTGATTCCGGAACCGTTGGTGATCAAACGCGGGGGCCACGCAGACCAGTTGTCCCGCTCCACCTGGGGCCTGGACCGGTTTCGCGTCCGGGCGATCAAGAAGCTGCTCGACGCTGGTATCGGAGGGCAGAAGAGGAGATGGGCCGTCGAGGCGTTAGCACAGAAGATTGCGATCCTGGCTCATGGCGCAAGGAAGCGAAGGGATGAAACTCAAGCTTTAATATATGAAGCTTTACTTACTGATTTTATTGGAGAATTAGCACATGATCGATCAGAAGATTCTGGCTTACTCTCAGCTCAAGGGGTTTCACAAGCAGACGCAGGAGCGGTGGCTCGCGCTGAGTGAGGTTGACCGGGAGGCGCTGCTGACGCTGGCCCAGGCGCTGCAGGTCGGGGAGAATCACCTGCGGGATTTTCTCGACTGGCTCGAGGAGATCGCGCTGCGCGACGGCGTGAGCGTCGCTCAGATCTTGAACCGTGAGGAGCTTTCCCGCGTAATGTCAGATTCCCGTCTGGGGCGAAACGACAAGCTCAAGCGCGTCAAGGACGAGCTGCGCCGGCTTCGTTTCCCCCGCCTGGCACGGATCGAGGAAGAGATCCGCCGGCGCATCCGCGAGATGAAGCTCAAGCCGCAGGTGCTGGTGACTGTTCCTGCCGGCCTTGAGGGCGGCGCCGTAAGAATTGAGATGAAGGCGACCAGCTACGATGAGTTGAAGCGGGTGTTTGGAGAAATGGCGAGGGTCGTCGA
>JAHFAP010000048.1:7236-15897 GCA_023250495.1 Deltaproteobacteria bacterium
GATGAGAGATTTTGAACCGCAAGAGATCGTGGTCGAGACCGGCTCGGAACAGAGCCCGATCTTCAGAAACCTGAAGCAGGCCTTCCCGCAAGTTCCTTTTACCTTTACCGACCAGCGCCAGACGGAGGCGTCGTCGCTCGGAGTTTCGAACGATCCTTTGGGAGAAGGGAAGCTCAAGCTCTTGCTGATGCGTCATCGCGGCGAGTTTCTCAAAAAATGTCCCGGCAGCGACGGACAGGTCTGCTGCAACTATTTCGTCATCAACTTCGCCAGCAACTGCCCCATGGAGTGCAGCTACTGCTACCTCCAGGAGTATCTCGCCCACAATCCGGCGCTCAAAGTTTTCAGCAACGTCGACGATCTTCTCAGCGAGGCGGATCATCTCCTTAGCCGCCACCGGCGCTTTTTCTTTCGCATCGGCACGGGTGAGATCACCGACAGCCTGGCCCTCGACCCCTATATCGGATTTTGCGCGGAGGTGGTGCCATTCTTTGCCGAGCAGCCCAATCTCCTCCTGGAGCTCAAGACCAAGAGCGACTGCGTGGACGGGCTTTTGAGGCTCGATCCCAAGGAGCGCGTGGTGGTCTCGTGGTCGATGAATCCGCAGAAGGTGATCGGCATCGATGAGCAGGGCACCGCGTCGTTCGAGGAAAGGCTCACGGCGGCGCGGCGCTGCCAGGCGGCGGGCTACAAGCTCGGATTTCACTTCGACCCCATGATCGAGTACGACGGCTGGGAGGAGGGTTACCGCGACATGGTCGAGAGGATATTTGCCCAGGTGGACCACCGCAGGATCGCCTGGATCAGCATGGGCGTGCTGCGCACCACGCCGGGCCTGAAGCGGATAATGCGCGCCCGCTTTCCCGCGACCCGCCTGCTCACGGGCGAGCAAGTCCTCTGTCCGGACGGGAAGATGCGCTATTTCCAACCGCTGCGGGTGAGCATGTACCGGAAGATGCTGCGCTGGATTCGCGCCGCCTCGCCGACGGTCTTTGTTTATCTCTGCATGGAATCCAGGGAGGTCTGGCAGCAGGTCTTCGGCTTTATCCCCGCCTGTGAAAAAGAATTAGGCAGCCGCCTCGCCAATTTTGGATTTTAGATTTTGGATTTTCGATTGAAGAGAAGAGGGGAAGTTGAGCTTTGACATCGGTTCTTAGTAATCCAAAATCGGCAATCCAAAATCCAAAATGAACAAAGAGAGCCCCATCGGTCTTTTCGATTCCGGCATCGGCGGGCTCACCGTTCTACAGCAGATCATGAAAGCGCTGCCCAGGGAGAACACGATCTACCTCGGAGATACAGCGCGATCTCCCTACGGGACGAAGTCGGTGGAGACAGTCCTGCGCTACTCCTTCGAGAACGCTGATTTTCTCATCGAGAAGGGCGTTAAGTTGGTCGTCGTCGCCTGCAACACTTCGACCGCGGTAGCCCTGGACGCGCTTAAAGAAAATCTTCCTGTGCCAGTGGTGGGCGTCATCGAGCCTGGAGCGAGAGGAGCGTTGAAAAAGACGAGGAACAAGAGAATCGGCGTGATCGGCACGGAAGCCACGATCCAAAGCGGCGCTTACACCCGAGCGGTCAAGACGCTCGATCCCGACGTTGAGGTCTACAGTCGGGCCTGCCCGCTCTTCGTTCCGCTGGTGGAAGAAGGATGGCTCGACAACGAAGTGGTCGAGATGACGGTGGAGTCTTATCTTGCCAGTCTGAAGCGGAGCGGCCTGGATACGTTGATCCTGGGCTGCACGCATTATCCCTTGCTCAAAAAGGCGATTGGCCGCTTTCTCGGCAAGGGAGTCCGGCTGGTCGATTCCGCGCAAGAGACTGCCAAGGAAGTTCTCAGGGTCCTCAAGGAAAGATCGCTGGAACGCGAGAAGGGAAGGGGCAGCGCGAGTTTTTTCGTCACGGACGTCCCGGACAGCTTCATCAAAGTAGGCCGCCGTTTTCTCGGCGACAAAGTGGACTCGGCGGTCAGGATAGAGCGCTGAATTTCCCGGGGCAGCTGTTACCTATGGCCGTATTGTGTTCATCGATCATGTATTGTATAAGAAGGATACGTATTGCATTTCTAGAAAGGAATTGCATTTGTGCATAAAACAAGTGTCACACGAAAAGGGCAAACGGTGGTCCCCGCGCCCATCCGAAAGAGGTTCAACATTAAGGCGAACTCTAAGTTGGTCTGGTCAACGGACGGCAAGGTTATCGAGGTGATTCCGATTCCGCCGAACCCCGTGAAGGCGCTCCGGGGCTTCTCTGAAAAGCATCCGCTCCGGCCTGCGTTGCTGAGGAAAAGGCGGGAGGACAAGACGCTTGAGTAAAGGTTATCTCTTGGATACTTCCGCCATCTTTGCGCTAACGGACAACGAGGAAGGGGCAGACCTGGTGGAGGACTATCTAGATAAAGCTCGGAAGGGGCAACTCTCGATCCACATGTCTTCGATGACCATTATGGAGGTCTATTACGTGGCGTCCTCGGAGAGAGGGGAAGATGAGGCCAACCGCCTGCTTTTTCTTACAAGGGCGCTCCCTGTCAAGGAATTGCCGTTAGAGAACGCTTTAGTGTTGCCTGCCGCCAGAGTTAAGGCACGCCATAAAGTTTCAGTGGCCGACGCCTGGATTGCAGCCACCGCCATGATTCATGACCTGGCGGTCATTCATAAAGACCCGGAGTTTGACCGACTCAAAGACACGCTCTCTCTTTTACCCCTTCCGTTTAAGCCTAAGAAGAAAAGGTAGGACGGCGATTTCTTGGTGAGAGGGTAGACTCGGCGGTGAGGATCGAGCGTTAGCCTATTTTTTCCGCGCTAAAATATACTTCCTACCACCTGAGCCCGCCGACCAAGCCAACGCTTCCTTCGGTGCGCCATCTCCTCCCGCCGTTGAAGATGTCGGTATAAGTAGGAGCGGCTCCGCCTCGAATGCCCAAGAAATAGCCGCCGGGCCAGTTTGCCTCTACGCCGACGTTGAACTCTAAACGTAGCGCGTCGTCTCTGGAGTTGAATCGGTCGGCGATAGTGAAATTGTGGGGAAAGCCAGCGACTCTTTTCAGGTCGAAGTCATAGTGAGCCCAGCCAATTCCCATCATGAGGATGCCGAGAATTGCCGCGCTTTCAGGCGCAATCCCCCATTTCGCCAGATCTGAAGCGTGCATAAGGCCGATTGTAAGACCAAGCATCCAGCCATCGTCTATGCTCTTGAAAGTGCCCGCAAAGTTGAAGGGGGGGTGCTTGCCGATGTTGACGCCGGGGACAGTCCATAAACTCACGTAGGGAACGAGGCTGAAAGTGTCTTCGCAGCAGAGGAGGGGAGGGCTATAGTCAATTCTTAGGCCAAAAGAAGAGTCGATAGGTTTGAGCGCAAATTCGAAGAACTTAACTCCTGGCTGGATATCAATGCTATGGCTCCGGCCCGGCAGGAGTCCACGTATTGATGGTAAGAGGCCGCTTAGGTCTATCTGATTGGGGTCATCTTTCAGCGTAATCGCCCGGCTGACACCCCAGAAAGTCACTCTGTAACTTCCCGCCTCCCAGTTTCTGTCGCCAAGGAGAAAAGTCGCTATTCCTCGGTCATCGGTCTTTCCCTCTACTTTTTCGCCGGTTTTGTCATTAGTGAGGGTTACTACTGTATTTGGCGGGAGGCCGGTCAATCTTGCATCGCTTACCACCGCGGGGGAGTCGCCGGGGAAAAGGAGCACGCTCGCTACGAAGGCGAAAAAGACGGAGCTACGACAGAGTGCAAGCAAGCGCCTTTGCATAAAACCTCGTCTACTTTTAACTCATTGCACAGTCATGGCCGTTCTTGATTCTCTCGTCATTCCTTTCTTGTCTTGAGCCACGAGCCTCACGGTCCATTTTCCCTTGCCGCCGAAATCGGACTGATTTAAAGTTGCAAGGAGGCCATCGTCCACTTGTCCGCCCACGGATTTGCCTGCTTTGCGCCAGCTTTGCGGCTCTTCTCCTTGGCCGACCTCAAGGTAGTAACCGCCCCAGTGGCTTCCCATGACGGTTCCAAAGAGCTGGATCACAGTTTGGCTTCCTTCTCGGGCTGGGGTCACTTGGTGCAGCTCAGCATAGAGGTAATAGTCTGGATCCGCCTCAAGGGCTTTACGGGCATTAAGGCGGCCGTAACCTGTAAGCAGGTCCCAACCTGGCGTCTCGATGTCGTCTGCGGACATAAGGAGCATTCTTTCTACTTGCTGCGGAGTGAGCTTCGGGTTTTTGGCCAGGATGAGCGAGGCGACGCCGGTGACAAAAGGCGCCGCAAAAGAGGTTCCGGTCGCGCGGTAACAGAGGTCACCCACGAAGGCCTGTCCTGGTTTATAGTCCTTGCCTCCGGCCGTAAGGAGCAGGTCTGTTCGTCTCGCCCGCAGAGAGAGAATTTTCTCGCCGGGCGCTGCGATCTTGACGAACTTCCCCCAGTTGGAAAAACCCAGCCGTTTGTCGTTGGTGTCGGTGGCGGCGACGGTGATCACGCGCTTTAAGCCGGAAGGGGAGACGGCGGCCGTGTCGCGTCCCTGGTTGCCCGCGGCAACAATCATCAGCACGCCTCTCTTGTAGGCGTAATCCACCGCCTGCTGAAGGGCGCGGGATTTCGCGATCTCTTCCTGCTCCACGCTGAGATTGATGATGCGCGCGCCGTTGTCGGCGGCATAGACGATGGCTCGAATGATATGAGAGATGTTCCCTCGGCCGAGGAAATTGAGGGCGCGCAGCGGCATGATCTTCACGCCCTGATTGATGCCGGCGATTCCCTGCGCGTTGTTGATCGTTGCCGCGACGATCCCCGCGGTGAAAGTTCCGTGGCCGTCGTTGTCCCACGGGTTGTTGTTTCCTTCCATGAAGTTCCAGCCGATGACGTCGTCCACATAGCCGTTCTTGTCGTCATCGACGCCGTTGCCGGCAATCTCCTTTTCGTTGATCCAAACGTTCTTCTTTGCGATCTCCGGATGACTAAAGTCGAGACCGCTGTCGATGAAAGCCACTACCACCGGATTTTTTTCTCCTCTCTCAATCTCCCAGGCCGATTTTTTTTCGCCCTGGGGGCTCAAGCCGATCTTCCAGTGCGCCCACTGGTCCGGGTAGTCCTGGCCCCAGCTTCCCTTGGAATAAAGGTAGGGGTCGTTGGGGATTCTTTCCTGAACGAGAGATTTTTGCGCCCAGATCACGGAAGAGAAAACGACTAGCACGGCGCCGATGGCTCTATAAAGATGCCGTTTCATCTTGCGGCAGGGGACTAGAGCGCCTTGTTCATGACATAGTCTGGTTCAACATCGACATCGAACCCCTTCTCAATAGCCAGCTTCTTTACGGTGTCCGGATCGCCGGGGACGCGCAGGATGGCAGCTTGCGGTGTCGAGACAACAATCTCTCCTCCCAATGCCCTGGCGATCTCTGCTGGATTTTGTCCTGGCCTGGTCGTGACCAGAGACCAGGGGCCGGTATAAAGCGGAAGCCAGATTGTAACTGTATCCTTTGGGGCGACCGAGTAGTTGCAGCCGGACTCAGTGCACGCCTTTTGTTTGACATCCACCTGCTGGCAGGAGGAGCCGGTGCAATAGTCGCCTGTGGTGCAGCCGCCGCAGATGTCTTTCTCGGTGATGATTGTGCATTGGGAAGGGGACGTACAGTCCCCTTGAGCGGGCATTCAGCCACCGGAGTCGGTGCAAAAATCTCCCTTCGGGACGACCGAGTAGTTGCAGCCGCCGGACTGGGTGCACGTCTGTCCTTCAATTTTCACCCTCTCGCACCAGGAACCGGAGCAAAAGTCCCCGTCTGTGCAGGTGCCCCCTGTACAGAGGTCTCTCTGCGTGGCGACCCTGCAGCCGGAAGCACCGCAATCCAAGGTTGCGCTATCATCGCAGGCGCCACCGGTACAAAATTTCCCTTCTGTAACAGGCGCCTGAGTCGTTGTTGCGGTCGCGGTGCTCTTGGGGACAACGAGGTCACCCCGGCCACTGGCGGTTTCTATCCGGAGCTTTGTCGTTTCGACTCTAGCGCCGTCAGGATTCTTGCCGATCTCTGTTTCGACTGTGATGCCGCCAGGTCCTTCCCATAGCCATGTTCCTTTGACTGGGCCCTCACGCTCACCCACCCACTTCCATGCTGTCTCTGCAGTCGCTGTGCCTTTGGGGACGGTGAGTTCACCACGGCCGCCTGCGGTCTCTATCGGAAGCTTCGTCGTTTCAACTCTGGCACCGTCGGGTCGTCTGCCGACCTCCGTCTCAATTGTAATTCCGCCGGGTCCTTCCCAGACCCACGTTCCTCTGGCCACATTCTCACGCACCCACTTCCACGCTGTCTCCGTGCTCTTGGGGACAACGAGGTCACCCCGGCCACTGGCGGTTTCTATCCGGAGCTTTGTCGTTTCGACTCTAGCGCCGTCAGGATTCTTGCCGATCTCTGTTTCGACTGTGATGCCGCCAGGTCCTTCCCACAGCCATGTTCCTTTGACTGGGCCCTCACGCTCACCCACCCACTTCCATGCTGTCTCTGCAGTCGCTGTGCCTTTGGGGACGGTGAGTTCGGCGCGTCCGCCTGCGGTCTCTATCGGAAGCTTCGTCGTTTCAACTCTGGCGCCGTCGGGTCGTCTGCCGACCTCCGTCTCAATTGTAATTCCGCCGGGTCCTTCCCAGACCCACGCTCCTTTGGCTGGATTCTCACGCAGCCACTTCCAGGTTTCTGTCGTTGGGCTGCCAGGCGGCAGGATCAACCCCGGCATGCCTGTGATGCCTCCAGTTTGTGCGGCTGCCTGGGCGGCACGCGAGGTAAGAAGGGCGACCGCGTCTTGCAGCAGCTTGTCGGGCTTACTCATGCCGGCTGGTTCCATATATGGGAACAGGTCCGAGATCGTGGTCCCGGCCGCGAGAGTCAGAACGGTGTACAGGTTTAGAGCGCTCTCGGCCGCCGTGCGCAAGCTCGGCTCCTTGATTTTGTCGGCGCCTTGCTCAGAGAGCTGCTTCGCAGCTTCGATCACGGCTGAGCTGTACGCAAAGCTGCTGAAAGTGAGCCGCGACCTGAGAGGCAACGTTTCGCCCTCCGGTTTGAGATTGAGGTAGAGGCGCGCTATCTCTGTGTTGTCCAACAAAGAGAAGGTCAGGGTGGCATCCCTTGGGTCCTTGCTCTTGAGCCAGGCACGCCATGATTCGTCGGGCTCGGTGAGCGTGATCTTCACCTCCGTAGACTCAAACTTGCTGGGCGTAGTCGATGACTGCTTGACGGTAAAGGAATCGAGCTTTTGCACCCGGGACGTGTCGAGACCAGGGATACTGAAATGAAAGTTCGACGGCAGCCACAGCTTCTGCTCCATCTTAAGCGCCCCACTGATCCGGGCGCCGGAGCCCTTCTTGTATCGTATGACCTCCGGCGAGATCTTTACGGTCATGCGGGCCGCATCCTTGGAGCCGGCGTCCATTGCCGGCAACCCGATCTCGCTGATGAGACTGTTGAAGAAATCGCGTCTTCGGATCTCGGATGTCGGTGCAAGAAGGCTGCGCCGGTTGGTCTGAGCGCCGCCTGGCTTTGCGCTATAGAGCGTGGAGATCTCCAGGGTTGCTTCGACAGGTTTGCCGGTCTGCCGGGCGATGTTTTGGAAAAGCGTCGCCGGGATTGAGAAGGAAGAGTTTCCTACGCTAAAGTTTATTTTCCCGTCCGCAGACAGGGTCTGGGTTACGCTTTGACCGGCTTGAGGAGAACTCGGAGGAGGGGAAATCTGCCAATAAGGGAACAAACCAGCCAGCCGGTCAATTACCGTGGGGTTTGAATACCCCCAGCGGCCATTCTTCCACTCGGCCCAGTGATCATCGGAAAAGCGTATCATTGTGATGCCATCGGATTTGTAAAATCTAATCCAAGTACCGTCCGGCAGCGTATAGCGTTCGGAGTCGGGCAGAAATTCGAGTACAGTCAAGCCCTCGCTTCTCCATTTGGTGATCCACTCTTCTCTTATCTCGCCTGGCACACCTGGGGTGTGTACCGGCCCTGTTTGGAGATCCGAAGGGCCGGGAGCGGTGCTTGAAGCTATGATCTTCCCGTCTGGCCCATAAACGGTCCAGTGCCCGGTGGCTATTTCTGTAACGCGCCTAGTGCCATCGCTCCTAAACTCTTCTCTTAACCCGTCGTGCTCCCAAACGGAAGTTGTGCTCTGACGAGTTTTAGGATCAATTTCCCGTATCTCAATATTGCTACGACTCGGGTCGAAGCGGACAGTAAATGTAGGCGGGTCAGCAAAGGTCACGGACTTTGCGGTCTCGGGTTGAGCCTCTCGCTTAAGACTAGGAGGGAGACCGGAGACGAACTCCTCCGGCTTCAGTGGAGGAGCCGGGTCGAAGTGCACGGTCACCGGACCCGGCGGCCCGCCGTACGGGACGACTTTCACGTTTAAGGTTACGGCCTCGGAGATTGATGGCGTGAGATGAAGGGCGAGAAGAGAGAGAACAAGGATGGCCGGACACAAGGAGTTTTTCAGACGCTTCATAAAAACCTCCTTACTGGCAACGATCCTTCTTTTGGAGGTGCATAGCACAACGGTTATTGGACTGTCAATATGGTCTTCGAGGCGGGGTCGGGAGAGAGGTCCGAGACTCATGTCTTGTATCGTGTGTCTTAAATCGTGTATTTTACGAAGAAGGCAACAGGCGTTAGGTAACAGGCGAGAGAAAGAAACGCA
>JAHFAP010000216.1 GCA_023250495.1 Deltaproteobacteria bacterium
ATCCACCCTCGGACGAGACTGTGCAGGAGCTGGCAATCCCGCTCGCCTTCGCGACGCCTTCGAGATTGAGCTTGCCGCTTGTCGCGGTCGGCATTCCCGGCTCTTTCTTGTGGCTTCCCAGATAGTTCTGATTGTCGAAAACTATGATCGTCAGATTCGCCGGTCTCTCATTGGCCACCGTCCCTAGGCTGCCCAGGTTGAGAAGAAGATTCCCGTCGCCGTCCAGCGCGATGACCTTCCTCTTCGGCAAAGCCAGAGCGAGACCCAGAGCCGCCGGAGTGCACATGCCCATAGTCATGTGAAACAGATCTCCGTCCCTCTGCGTGAGCTGCCCCCAGAATCCGCTGTTGTTGCCGATGCTCGCGACAACGACGGCGCCCTCCGGAACGATTTTCGCAAGGGCCGCGAGCAATTGATACCGACTTACCATAGCGCCTCCTCCGTGAAAAGAACCGCCACGGACCTGAGCCAGCTCCGTGCAGTCTCGTTGCATTCCCTGACCGTTCTGATGATGTCGGCGGAACGGCTCACCACCCTGTATGGCACGTCCATGGCCCTCAATGCCGGCTCGGTGGTCTTCTGGTACATGCCCATCCATCTTGGATCTCCAAGGTCCCCTCGGTAGGGAATCAGGATCAGAATGGGCACTTCGTGGAGCAGGTTGATCCGCGCAATATGGTACGTCGCCACTAGCAGTCCGGAAGTGGCGATGACCAGAGCCGGCTTTTTCCCTCCAAACCAAGCGCCCATTGCGATACCCGCAGCCTCTCCTTCGTTGGCAGCTCCCACATAATGGATGCCCGGATCCTGGGCCACCAACTTATAAACTTCTATAAACTGTGCGTCAGGAACACCGACGGCGAAATTAATGCCGGCCTCCTTCATTCCCTGCACGACCAATTTTGCCTTTTCAATCTTCATGTTGAAGTAACCCTCCCGAGCACAAATGACCTCTGAGCGGGAAAATCTACGATGCCTCCGCGGGCGCTCTAGCGGCGCGCCAACTTATTAAAAAATTCGACCAGCTCTCTGTTTTTTCTCCCCCATAGGAGCATGGAAACGACGTGCAGATCAGTTTCAGGCTCGACCGTCCATTTCACGTCCTTGCGCGGCGCCCACCTTCCCTGGTTCTTTACCATAATCTCACTCGCCTCTTTCGAGAGGTGATAGTCCACGAATAGCGCCGCCGCATAGGGATGGGAGGAGCGCGACGCAATCGCAATCACTGAGGGCGTCCTTACGATGGTCGGATTCAAAGAAACAAAATCAATCGGCGCTCCCTCGGATTTCATCTTTACGGCATTGTGAACATAACCATCGACGATCAGATCATATTCCCCCGCGGCGACGAGCTGGGTCATGAAGGTGTGTGATTGTCGGGCAAAGCGAACCGCCTGTGCGTCGGCAAGCTGTTGCAGGAAATGAGTGGCCTTTTTCTCGCCCCAAAGATCGATCAGGCCGGCCAGTAGATCATGGGCTTCAGCATCCATGATCATGTTACCCTTCCACCTGGGATTTAACAGCTCTTCGTACTGCTTTGGGACCTCTCTCGGATTGACTCTCTTCGTATTATAAATGATCGTATACCCGATCGCGTAGACACCAGGCCAATATCCCTCCTCATCCACAAAGCCTTTACGTAGAAAAGGAACCATGGGGCTCCGGTAGCTGGCGACGACTTTCTTGTCGATCAGCTCCAACGCGTTATTTCCGGTCAGCACAACCACGTCGGCATTGTGCACTCCCGCCCGGTATTCCGTGGTAAACTTGTTCAGGACGCCCGGGCCCCCCAGGCTCGAAAAGTTCAACTTCAAAAAAGGATAATGTTTGTTGAATCCGGCAACCACGTCCTGAGTGTCGCGAATGTTGGTCGCGGTATATAAAGTCAAACCACCCTCTTTTTTGGCGTTCTCCAGCAATAGCTTCTGTCGTTCCTCCGCCGGCTTGCGATTGACCTGCGTGAGAAGCTCGCCCACGTCGGATAGTCCGGTACGGGGCAGGGCGAAAAACAAGAACAAGAGGAGCAAGCAGCACCACATCCATTGAAGCCATTTGTCCTTCATCGGCTCTTCTCCGTGGTCTTTATGACAGCTATCTCTTAGACCCGTTTCTGAAGCGACCGCCAGACCCGTTCCGGGGTCAGCGGTAGCTCTTTTATCCTGGCGCCCGTGCTCCAGGCAAGGGCATTGGCGATCGCCGGCGCCACCGGAATGATGCCTCCCTCTCCCATTCCCTTTGCTCCATACGGCCCCGGTCCGTTTTGATCTTCGATGAGTATCGCCTCGAACTCGTCAGGAACGTCGTCGAACGTCGGCACTTTATAATCAATCAGGCTGGAGTTCACGATCTGCCCGCCTTCATAAATAATCGATTCGTAAAAGGTGTGGCCGACGCCCATCATGGCGGCGCCTTCATCCTGGCCTTCGCATTGTATCGGGTGAAGTGCTTTGCCTACGTCGGCGGCGCTGACGTATTTCTTCACGCGGATCGCGCCGGTCTCCCGGTCCACTTCGACTTCGACCGCGCCGATGCCGATTTCCCAGAACAACGGGTTCGAAGGCTTCGGCGCCATTCCGCTGTGGGCGTAGCCGCAGCCGACGATCTCTCCTCCTTGCATGGCGAAGTGGCGGTGAATGAGATCGCCGTAAGCGGCCGCCTTGTTTCCTGCAGCAGCCACGCCATCCCGCAGGGCAATCGCTTCGAACGGCGCCTCAAACTGCTCAGCGGCGAGCTCGAGCAGTTGCCGGCGCGCGTCCTGCGCCGCAAGCTGCACCGCTTTTCCCATCACCGTCGTGGAGCGGCTCGAGCCGGTAGAGCGATCGAATGGAGTATAGGCAGTGTCGGTGGAGCGCATGGTCACCCGTTCCAACGGCACCGAAAGCTCTTCCGCGACGATCTGGCTCATGATGGTTCTGGCGCCCTGTCCAACCTCGATCGTCCCAGCTAGCAAGACCACGCTGCCGTCGGAGAGCACGTGGACCGTGGCGGTGGAGGCGAGCGGCGCGCCGGGATCGGTCACGCCGAACGCGACTCCTCTGCCGCTTCCGTTCTTGCTCACCGGCCCATCCCAGCCGATCTTTTGAGTGACACTATCCAGCGCTTTGAAGAGATCAGCGTCCAGAGGATTGCCCTTGGGCTTCAGCTCCTCGCCTCGTCGAAGCAGATTTTTTCGGCGAAACTGCACCGGGTCAACTCCAAGCTTCTGCGCGATGATATCCATCTGCGATTCCGTCGCCCAAGCGGTCTGCGGCCCGCCGATGGAGCGAAAAGAAGCGGCCGAAACCGTGTTGGTGTAAACGCAGTAAGCCTTCACCTTGATGTGAGGAATTCGGTAGGGCCCCAGGATGCGCGTCAGCGTGCGGCCGGTTACGATCGGACCGGTTTCGGCAAAAGCGCCGGTGTTGAGGTAAATCTCCGCCTGTTTCGCCACCAGGGTGCCGTCTCTCTTTACGCCGGTTTTCACTTTGCAGATGGCGGAGTGGCGGCGCACCGTCATCATCGCTTCCGGGACGCTCTGCCTGACCCTCACGGCGGTTGCGGCCTGTCGCGCCAGCGCAACGACGAGCGGCTCGATCTTGCCGCCGGACTTGCTCCCGTAAGCGCCCCCAACCAGCGGAACGATGACGCGCACCTTTGAGAGCGAGCAGCCGAAAACTTCGGCGATCTCCTGGCGAATGCCGAAGGGATGCGTGTTCGATGACCAGACGGTGATGCCTTCCGAATCCACCTTCGCGATGGTCGTGTGCGGCTCCATGGAATAATGATAGACCATGGGAAATTCAAAGGTATCCTCGAAGATCTCATCGGACTCGGCAAAGCCCTTGTCGACATCTCCTTTTATCAGCTCGTCCTGAAAGCAGATATTGTTCGGCGCGAACGAATGAATCAGCGGGGCGCCGTCCGCGATCGCCTCTGGGACGGAAATCACAAAAGGTGTTTCTTCGTACTCCACCCGGATCTTGCCCAGGGCCTCCTCGGCAGTGAACGCGTCAACCGCGGCGACTGCCACGACCGGCTGGCCGACGTAGAGAACGCGATCCATTGCAATGATCGGCTGGTCCTTTCTATCTTTTCTACCCAGATAGGGATGGATATCGCCGAGATCCTTCGCTGTCAAAATCGCCACGAGTCCGGGAAGCCGCTCGGCCTCCGCCGTGTCGATGGAGAGGATGCGCGCGTGGGCATACGGGCTGCGGAGGAATTTGCCCTCGACCATGCCCGGAACGATGATGTCGCCAGTGTATTTTGCCTGGCCAGTCACCTTGTCAAGCCCATCCACACGCCTTACGGACGTGCCGACAATCTTAAAATCGTCTACTTTCATGTCCGCCTCGGGCTCAACGTGAGAACAGATAGGAATAGATAGAATCTAAAGTAAGACATGAGGTCGAAAATTAGCCGTCAACCTGTCTTCTTGTAATACTTGTCCATCTGGCTCTTCACTCCCGCCTTGGCGCAGGCCTCTTCGAAGATCCTGCGCACCATCGGATCTTCATCTTCGTATTCGATCTGGTGTCCGCCGAGTTTGATGTCCACATCGGTTTCTCCCCCACCCTCGCCCATGATGCCGTAGTACTTCTTGCTGCCCCACCTGAGCGCGAGATAGCGCGCCGACTCCGCGCCGGCATTGAAGTGCTGGTGAAACCAATTCGCCGGAGGGACGATCACGCTCCCCGGCCCCCAATCGTAGCGCTGGATCGGCTTGCCCTGCGGCCACATGAGCGAGTAGCCCCTGCCGCTCAAGATGATCACGTGGGCTCCCGGTCCATGGTAGTGGGCTTTCTTGTAGGTTCCAACCGGGAACTGCGAGACGTGGCCGCACATCGTGTTCTCGGACAACTGGAAGCGCACCTGCGAGCCGCCGGCACCGCGCTCCTTCCATTCGATCAGCTTGAGATTTTTCACGTCGGGAACGAAATTGGTTTCCAACACTCTTCCCGCGTACCAGGCTCCCTCGCGGGAGAAATAATCCTCCTCAGAGTTAAAGCGATCCTTGAAGACATAGTCGCAGTTGAAGATAAAATCAAGGTTGTGAAGCAGATTGATCATGATCGGCGCGCTGGTGACGGCGAGGTAACGGGCCGGCTGCGCGCCGCTGCCGTTGAAGTGCTGGTGCCAGGCATTGAGCGGCGGCGAAAAGAGCGATCCTTCCTGCCACTCGAAGGTCCGCTCGGCGCCTCCCTCGTTCCAGATCGTCGTCGCGCCCCTGCCGCTGACGACGTAGATCAGCTCTTCGAACATGTGCCTTTGCGGCTTGAGCGATTTTCCCGGCGCGATCTCGCAGATGTAAGCGTCGTCGGTCTCGCCCGTCCCTTCGAGGCAGATGCGCACGGCCGAGCCGCCTATGCGCCCCCACGGCGAAAGCTCGACCTTCTTGATGTCTTCGATGAAAAAACCCTCGA
>JAHFAP010000217.1 GCA_023250495.1 Deltaproteobacteria bacterium
CTTCCCGGCTTGGCTATACCGGGCAATCGTGCAACGTTCTTCCAATGAAAGTTGTTCATAGTTTTGTCCCATGGCAACACCTTATACAAAAAGTGTTGCACTTCGTTTGTGAATTTAGGGGGTCCAGGTGTCGAAAAACATCTGGATTCCCTAAATTCACGGGAATGACGGAGTAAAGCACAAAGCGCGTGGTTTAAGACGCCATTGCTGCTTGAATCGCGCGGACGGTGTAAACTCGGGCCAGGTGGGAGCGGTAATCTTTCGAGCCGTTGATGTCTTCGAGGGGATCCACGCCGCGGGTCGCCTCTGCTGCGGCCCGCTGCACCAGCGCCGCTTCGAGACTGCTGCCCTTTAGGATTTTCTCTACGCTCGTGGCCCGATAGGCTTTGTCGGCGACGCCGGTCACGCCGATCGCTATCTCCTCGCATAGCCCGTCCTTCCCAAGCTCCAGGCGGACCGCTACGCCGACCACGGCGAAGCCGGATGCTCTTTGCGCCGCCTTGAGATAGGCGGTTTTGCTCCCGCGCGATGCCGGAACCTTGATCTCGGTCAGGATTTCATCCGGCTGCAGACAACTGGTGAGAAAACCGACGAAGAAATCTTCGGCCTTGATCCATCTCTCGCCGGAGGGGCCGCTCGCTTTCATTTCAGCCTCGACCGCCAGGATCGCCGCCGGCAGATCGCCAGCGGGGTCGGCATGCGCCAAGCTCCCCCCGATAGTCCCCTGGTTTCGTACCTGGACATCGCCGATCGTGGCGGCGGTTTGGGATAGAAGCGGACAGTCTCTCTTCAATAGCTCGGACTGTTCCACTTGAGCGTGTGTGGCGAGAGCGCCGATGCGGATAGTGTCATCTTCGGGACGAATGTAGTTCAGGTCAGCAATGCGGCTGAGATCGATCACGTATGTCGGCTTGGCGAGGCGGAGCTTCATCAGCGGGACGAGGCTCTGCCCGCCTGCAAGAAGCTTGACGTCATCTCTGTAGGTCGAGAGCATCTCGATCGCCTCTTTGACCGAGCCGGGCGCGAAATATTCGAATGAGGCGGGAATCATACGATTTTGGATTTTGGATTTTGGATTTCCGATTCCTGGATCAGGCTCCAGACTCTTTCCGGAGAAAGAGGAAGATCACGAACCCGCACGCCGAACGGCTTCAGCGCGTCCTCTACAGCGCTCGCAATCGCCGCAGGGGAGGGGATTGCCGCGCCCTCTCCGGCAGCTTTCTGCCCCAGCGTGGTAAAGGGCGATGGGGAAGGGCAGTGCTCGATCTCGATCCTTGGCGTCTCAAGAGTGGACGACTTTCCATAATCCGTCAGGGTCAGGGTAAGAAGCTGGCCGTCGGAGTTGTATATGAAGCCTTCTCCGAGAGCGATGGAGATACCGTGCGCGGCTGAGCCGTAGATCTGCCCGTCCACGACGTCGGGATGGATGATGGTGCCGTTGTCCCCGACAATCAGATAACGCAGAACGTGAACCTTGCCGGTCTCTCTGTCCACCTCGACGACGGCGGCGTGGGCGGCGGCGGAGAAGGTGAACTGCGCGCGCACGCGGCGGTCGGGCCCGGGCACGAGATACGGCTCCGCGTGCGGAAAGGTGTAGTAGAGAGTCTCCTGCAGCCCGGCTTCAAACCCTTTTGGAATTAGCGCCTGGTTGGTGTACACGATCTTTCCCAGCTCGGCAAGGGTGATCTTTTTCATCGGCGAGCCCGGCAGCTGGATGGCCCCGTCGGCGATCTTAAGCTCCGCCGGATTCGCGTCGAGTAGGTGACCGGCCAGCGCCAGAATCCTTCCGCGGAGCTTGGTCGCGGCGCCGTGCACCGCGCCGATGTCGTAGAGGTGAAAATTATTTCCGCTGTTGGCCGCAGCCACTCCCCACGGCGCCAGGTCGCTGTCGAACGGCGTGCTGACGCTGATCTTGTCCGGCGGGACGCCCAGGACCTCCGCCGCGACCTGAGTGGTCGTGGTCTCGTGCGCCTGGCCGCAGTTGGGAGAGCCGAGAAAGAGCGCGACCGTGCCGTTTTTTTCCAGCTTGATCATCGCGCCGTTGACTCCTCCGGCGCCGGGACCTTCCTTCATCTCCGGAAAGATCGCCATGTCCCGCGCGGCGTTTCTCCCGCCCGGCTCGACGCCGATGACCACGGCGACGCCCAACAGCCTCCCTTTTTCCCGCTCCCGTCTCTGTTCTTCCCGGAGCTGGTCGTAGCCGATCTTTTCCAGCGCTTTGCTGAGCAGCGCCGGATAATCGCCGCTGTCGTAGATATTCCCGTTGGGCGTCGTGTAAGGCATCTCCCCTGCCTGCACGAGATTGATCGAGCGAACCGCTATCGGGCTAAGCGCCAGCTCCTCGGCGATCCGGTCCATGATCCGCTCCCAGATGAAGCACATGCCGGGCTTGCCGATGCCCCGGTTCGGAATCACCGGACATTTGTTGGTGACGACCGAGCAGCCTTCCAGGGAAACGTTCTTGACCTTGTAGGTGTTGACCAGGTTATTCAGCTTGTTGGTGAAGTGGATCGTCAGCGTGCTGACGGAGCCGCCGACGTCGTCGATTTCTTTGAATCTCAGCCCCAGGACCGTGCCATCTTTCTTCACCGCGGCTTCCACCTCGAATTCCTGGGCGCAGGAGTGGCCGGCGGCCATCATGTGCTCGCTGCGGTCTTCGATCCACTTGACCGGCCGCCCGCTCCTGATCGCCAGCAGGCTCGTGATCACCACGTACTTGCGGATGAGATGGATCTTTTGTCCGAAGCCGCCGCCGATGTCCGGAATGATGATCCGGATGTCCTCGAGATCGAGCGCCTCCCTGAGCGCGTCGTAGATCACTTCGGGCACCTGAGCGTTCACCCAGACGGTCAGCTTTCTGCTGGCGGCGTCGAACGAGGCGATGCAGGCGAAGGGCTCGAGCGGCGTCGAGCTGTAGCGGTGCATCTTGAGTTTCTCTCGGACGACTCTATCCGCGGCCTTGAATGCGCCGTTGATGTCTCCGTAGGTGAGCTGGCCCTTCCAAGCGACGTTGGACTCCAGCTCCTCGAAAAGCAAAGGCGCGTTGGAGCGCATCGCGTCGGCGGTCTCCACGACCGGAGAAAGAGACTCATACTCTACGGAGATGAGCTCGAGGGCGTCTTCCGCTGTTCCCCGGTCACGCGCTGCCACGGCTGCAACCGGTTCTCCCATGTAGCGCGCCTTGTCCACGGCGGTCGCGTACTCCGGGATCGGCCTACGCAGGCCCGCGGCATAACGGCCGGGCTTGAAAGGGTGAGTCATCGAGGTGATGTCCGAGGGAGTCAGGACGGTTACGACTCCGGGCAACTCCAGAGCAGGGCGCGTGTCCACACTGGCAATGCGCGCGTGGGCGTGGGGGCTTCTCAAGATCACAGCCTGAAGCATCCCCGGCAGCGTGATGTCGTCGGTAAAATTTCCCCGGCCCGTCACGTGACGCGGCCCCTCTTTGCTGCGTGTGCTTTGACCGATGTAGTTTGTCATGATGAAAAATGTTGAATTTTGAGTTTTGAATTTTGAGTTAAATTAAGAATTCAAAATTCATCATTCATAATTGTCGGAGTCTTTTAGCTGCTTCCTTTACGGATTCGATAATTTGGATGTATCCGGTGCACATGCAGAGATTTCCGGCCAGCGCCCGCCGGATCTCCTCTTCACTCGGGTCCGGATTCTCGCTCAGGAGCGAGTAAGTCGCCAGGACCATGCCGGGCGTGCAGTAGCCGCATTGAAATCCGTAGCGTTCAACGAATGCCTCCTGGACAGGATGGAGACTGCCGTCGGTTGCCAGACCCTCGATAGTCGTGATCTCCCTGCCGTTCACCTGCACCGCGAACAGCAGGCAGGACTTCACCAGCTTTCCATCGAGCAGGATCGTGCAGGCGCCGCATTCGCCGATGACGCAGCCGATGTGCGTGCCCGTTAGGCCAACAACCTCGCGGAGAAAGTGCGGCAGGAGAAGGCGAGGTTCCGCTTCTTCCTGATAAAGCCGGCCGTTGATCGTCACGTTGACCGTCTGTCTCATGAAGTCGGAGAATAGCTTTTGCTATTGGCTGGGTCAAGCTTGCAGGGTTTTTGCTCTCATGGCCTGACATTGATGAGAGATGGAGGGGTAGTCATCCCTACCCGGAAATAGATATCAGATTGACATAACAGCAGCTTATCGAATATATCTGCCCTAAATGAAGATCCGCGGTTAGTTGATGCTGTCTGGCAACCGTCCTCAAGTTGACATAAGGCTACCTTATTGGATATTGTCCTCTCAAGTTGGTGATCCTAGCCAGTCTGTTGTCTCTGGCGGCGAGCTTTGGAAAGTCGGCTGGCATGGGGTCGGGAGGGCGATTTTTTAAAATCTCGATGACTGTGCCTCAAAAAAGAAATTCCTATCATTTTATCATTTCGAGATGTCGGTCACGGGAGAGGGCCCGTGGCAGGCTCTCTGGCATCTCATTTAAGGCAGCCTCTGAAGCGCTTCTTGGGCAGCTCGACGCACCAACACCTTCACCATCTCGCGCTTGTACTCGGCTGAACCGCGGTTGTCATCGATGGGATCAACCTCGGTAGCTGCGACCTCAGCCATTTCATAAATCAGTTTGTCGCTGACCTTTTGCTTGCGCATGATCTCCTCGGCCTGCTTCGCCCGAAGGATCGTCGGCGCGACGGAGTTCAACGCCAGGTGAATATCGTCGCATCTTTCGCCCTGGAGCCGCAGCGTAAGCGCGACGCCGACTGTGGCGAAATCCTCCTGGCTGCGCGGCAGGAACTTGATGTGGGACCAACGGACTCCGTTCGCAGACGGCGGGACGCGGATCTCGGTAAGGATCTCGCCGGGTTGAAGATCAGTCTGATAGTAATCGACAAAAAATTTCCCCAACGGGAGAAATCTCTTTCCCTTGGAGCTGGTCAGGGTGATTTCCGCGTCGAGGGCGATAAGGCTGGCGCCGGGATCCGTGAGCGGATCGCCCTGGCAGAGATTTCCTCCCACGGTTCCCATGTTGCGGATTCGGGGTTGCGCGACCTTGCGAAAGGTTTCATAGAGCAGCGGATAATGCTCATGCACGGCAGGGTTAAGCTCGATATCTCGATGGAGCGCTCCAGCGCTGATCTTCAAACCATCTCTTGGATCGAAGCGGATGTAATCAAAGTTCGCTACTTTAGCGAGGCTGATGACGACGCGAGGGTTCAAGAGCTTCATGCGCATCCAGATCAGCAGCGCGGTCCCGCCGGCGATGAGTCTCGCTTCGTCGCCATGCCGCTCCAGCAGCGCGCAGGCTTCTTCGATGCTTTCCGGCTCAAAGTAATCGAACTTGACCATTTACGTAGCTGTCAGCATTCAGCCATCAGCTTTCAGCTTCGGATTTTTGCTGACCGCTGATTGCTGATCGCTGAGGGCTTTTAGCACCTT